>CAJOOY010000055.1 GCA_905236385.1 uncultured Spirochaetia bacterium | reverse complement strand
TGGGGTCAAAGGTCGGAGGCATAAGCCGTTACTACGACTGGGCAGTTACAAGCCCATTACCTTTAGGTGATGGGTAGTTGACTAAGAACTTCTCTCTCATCTATTCTGTATGTTCTTGAGCTTGAAGAGTCTACCTCCTGGAGAAGAACCATGTCCGGATCAAAGCTGTCAATTATGCTGTCTATTCCATCCAGGTAGCCATCAACCATCTCTTTTCCGGGCTCTACTTTTTGAGTCTTTTCAGCTCTGTTTTCTACGGTAAGATATTCAACCTCTGCAGGTCTGTATTCAAGAATGCTCAGCACTGCCAGAAAAAGCAGGAAAAGCACAATGACAGAAAGAACAACAGTTGCCAGGATTTTCAGAAACTTCTTCATAATCGGGCTTCTTTTTACTAAATTATGAGCGCTCTTTCTGACAAATTCAATTAAAGAATGGAGCTACACAAAGAGAGCCTGTTTTATTATCCTTTATGCTGAAGCTGGTGTTGTATGGAGAAAAAATCTGAGATCTATGGCTTTTTGATTATTATTCAGAGCCTGATTTTTGCTTTGGTGGATGTTTTCAGCAAGATTGCCTATGAGACGGTTCCTGTCTTTGTTTTCATAACCTTCAGAATGAGTCTCACCGCGTTGATTCTGTTTCTTCTTTATGGAAAGACCATCAGAGAGGATCTGAAAAAAGTATCCCCGTCGCACTACGTGCTTTCGGCTTCCTGCCTCGGACTTTCTATCATTCTCAGCAACCTGGCTGTCCACATAACCTCAGCCACAAGCTTTTCGTTTATCAGAAGTCTCTCAGCTATAATTGCTCCGTTTCTTTTGACTGTCTTTTTTCACAGAAGGTACTTAAAGAGAGACGCTTTTATTCAGCTAACACTGGTTCTTGGTCTGTATCTTCTCTGTGCAAAGGGTGGGCTTTCTACATTTGGGCTAGGGGAGGTGTTAGCCTTCTGCTGTGCAACCCTTGTTGCCATTACCCTTGTGTTTGGAGCAGATTCCCTGCACTATGTCAGGCCGTATACACTGACATTCATGCAGATGTCCATAGGCTGTGTTCTCTCTCTTTCTGCAGGCTTGGTTACTGGCGTTTTTTCAGGTAATTGGACTGCCGCTCTGTTTACTCCGAGAGTACTCTCTATTTTGGCCTATTGCATACTAATTGGGTCACTGTTGGCATACACCATGCAAAATATAGTCCTTTCAAAGGTTTCTCCCAAGACGGTTGGGATTCTTCAGTGCTCTTATCCTATCTTCACAGCCATGGCGTCTTTTGTGCTGATAGGGGAGAAGATGACAGGTGCCGGGGTGCTGGGATCTCTGATAATTGTTGTCTGCATAATAATTCAGAGCCTTGAAAAATCGGAATCAGTCAATTAAGAACCGAAAAAATACATAAAAGCCTGTTGTATGATAGTATTTGATTGAGCTCGTTTTCAGAGGAGGCAGGAATTATGCAGCAGTTAAGTGGCAAGAGATTTATCACCATGGGAGAGATTCTGTTAAGACTTACTCCCCCGAACTACAACAAAATCCGCATGGCAACATCTTTTGAGGTTACCTATGGAGGCAGTGAGGCAAATATTGCCATGGCTCTTGCCAGTCTTGGAGTGGACTCAACGTTCTTCTCCGTTGTTCCGAACAATTCTCTTGGAAAGAGTGCAGTCCGCTCTCTGAGATCGAATGATGTGCACTGCACACCTGTCATTCTTTCCACTCCGGAAGAGACTCCCACGCACAGGCTGGGTAGCTACTTTTTGGAAACAGGCTTTGGAATCAGAGCCAGTAAGGTAACCTATGACCGCAAGCATTCAGCTCTCTCTGAGTATGATTTTTCCGGTTATGATATTAAGAGTCTACTTAAAGGCTATGACTGGCTTCATCTTTCAGGGATAACACCAGCTCTTTCTCCTTCCTGTGCAAACCTTGTTCTGGATATGATGGTTGTGGCAAAAGAGCTAGGTCTTACCGTTTCTTTTGACGGAAATTTCCGTTCTGCTTTGTGGACATGGGAAGAGGCAAGGGATTTCTGCACAAAGTGCCTGCCGTATGTGGATATTCTTTTTGGAATAGAGCCTTACCATCTGTGGAAAGATGAGAAAGACCATTCAAAGGGAGACTGGAAGGACGGAGTACCTCTCCAGCCGAATTATGAGCAGCAGGAAGAAGTATTTGAGCATTTTGTTGAGAGGTATCCGAACATTAAGTGCATTGCAAGGCATGTAAGGTATGCCCATTCCGGGTCAGAGAACAGCTTGAAGGCCTTCATGTGGTATGACGGACACACATTTGAAAGCAGGCAGTTTACTTTTACCATTTTGGATAGGGTTGGCGGGGGCGATGCATTTGCTTCTGGCCTTATCTACGCCATGATGCATGACGAGAAGCCAATGGATATTTTGAATTTTGCTGTGGCCTCATCTGTTATCAAGCACACCATCCATGGAGATGTTAATATTACTGATGATGCTCAGGTTATCAAGAACCTGATGAACATGAATTACGATATTAAGCGCTGATAGGAGGTTCTTATGGCCCTGTCCCAGTATTTTGCACCCACCCGTGTTGTTTTTGGCCGCGGTGCCGAAGAGCAGTGTGGAGTTTTTTTGAAGGAGAATGGGGCCACAAAGGTCCTCATTCACTTTGGTGGCGGCTCTGTTATCAGGTCTTCTCTTCTTTCCAGAGTTGAAAAATCTTTAAGTGAACAAAACCTCTCTTTTGTTGAACTCGGTGGAGCCAAACCAAACCCACGCCTTTCTCTTGTCAGAGAAGGAATTAAGCTCTACAAGGAAGAAAAATGTGACTATATTCTTGCTGTAGGCGGGGGCTCAGCCATAGACAGTGCTAAGGCCATAGCTTACGGGGTTATGTACGACAAAGACGTCTGGGATTTTTACAGTGGAAAGGCCAAGCCTTCTGCTGTGGCTCCTCTTGCAGTTATTCTCACCCTTTCAGCTACCGGTAGTGAGATGAGTAACTCTTCTGTAATTACCAATGATGAAGTTAATCCGTACGACAAAGTTGGTTGTAATACAGACCTGGGCAGACCAAAACTTGCATTTTTGAACCCAGAGCTTACCTTCACTGTTTCTGCTTACCAAACCGGCAGTGGGAGTACGGATATAATGATGCATACCCTTGAGAGGTTCTTCCACAGTGGTGAGACTTTTGAGTATACGGATGAAAACGCCATAACTCTTCTTAACAGTGTGTGGAAAAACACCCTGAAGGCTTTGAAAAATCCAAATGACTATGAAGCCAGGGCTTCTCTCATGTGGGCCGGGTCCCTTTCTCACAACGGCCTGACTGCAGCTGGAAACCCCACTGGTGGAGACTGGAGCTGCCATAGAATGGAGCACGAGCTTTCAGCTTTGTATGATGTGGCTCATGGAGCTGGGCTTTCTGCCATCTGGGGTAGCTGGGCCCGCCACGTTTGTAGTACTGATTATTCAAGGTTTGCATACCTGGGCAGGCAACTGTTCTCAATCAAGGAAGGCTCAGACAAAGAGGCCTGCATGAAGACTATTGGGGCTTTTGAAGAAGTCTTTAGAAGTTTTGGCATGCCGGTTGGACTGCATGAACTTGGGCTTAATCTGTCTTCATCTGATATAGAGGCTTTGGCTTTGAAGGCAAGCTGGAACAAGAGCAGGACTCTTGGAGACTTCCAAAAGCTCTACTATGAGGACATGAAGGCTATCTTTGCTGAGGCCAACAAAAGATAATCAGCGGAACGGGCGCTGGAAGAAGCGGCCCAGAACGCTTTCTGACTTGACAATATTCATGAACGCTGCGGGATCGGTTCCCTTTACAACCTTTACAACCTGATTGAGCTCTGAAGCGCTGACAACGGAGTAAACCATGTGCTTCTCTGTCCCGGTGTATGCTCCGGTGACATGGTCAAAGATGGTGGTTCCATGGTGCGAGACGGTCATGACCGCATCTGCTACTTCCTGTGGGTGTTCTGTGATTATGAAAATGCTCTTTTTGGAGTAGCGGTTGTACATGAGGTTTATCATCTGGGTCGTGACGAACTGATAGACGATGGTGTACAGTGCAATCTCAATTCCGAAAAGTGTAGCCTGAACCATGACCATGACAGCGTTTATGGCAAAAATGATGTTGAAGCAGGAAACGCCTTTCTTGATTGAGTAATAGATGGAGATGAAGTCTGTTCCTCCGGAAGAAGCTCCGCTTCTCAGTATGAGGGAAATGGCAAAACCCTGAAGAAGTCCTCCGAAGACGGATACCAGAACCGTGTCCTGTACAAGCGGGAAAACGGGTAAAAGGTCTGTGAATACTGCAACAATCACTATTGAAAGTATGCTGAAGAGTGTAAAACGCTTTCCTATGTATCTGAAGGCCGCAGATGCAGGAATGAGGTTAAGAGGCAGGGAGATTACGAAAAAAGGGATACTTATGTTGAAGTACCGCTCTGCAATGTTCTGCACCAGAAGGGCCACGCCCGAGAAGCCTGCAGTGATCAGGCCTGAGGGTTTGAGCAGAAGTGCAAAGTTTGCCGCCATGAGGAAGGAGCCGAGGATTACTCCAAGCAGGGTGTGGAAATCCGCTTCTGCACCTTTTTCGTAGTGGTTTTTGGCATACTCTGCGTATGCTTGATCTATTTTGCTGTTTTCCGGTCTGTTGTTGTCTTCCATTGCGTTTGTTTCTCCTTCTGTAGCTTACCGCCTTACAATTATTTGTTAAAGATAGTATTATCTGAGACATATGGATGGATGTCCGAGTGGTCGAAGGTAGCAGACTCGAAATCTGCCGTACAGTAGTTTATTGTACCGAGGGTTCGAATCCCTCTCCATCCGTTATCAAATCTGGTCTTGTTTTTCCGTTGGTAAGGTTAATAATTTTTGTAGTAAGGGTTTCAAGGTTATCCTTTGGAACACTTGCTATTATGTTTATGTGGGTTGCAAAAGCTTCCTGTTCAACTTCCGTTTCTGTCTCTGAAAATAGGCGCCTTAGGTTTTCATAGTACTCATAACCAAAGACAAGAGAGAACCTTGTTTTTTCAGTCAGTTCTTCTGTTTCAGCCATTTCTAGAACTGCTTTCACAGAGTCTGCATAGGCCTTTACCAGGCCACCGGTGCCTAAAAGGGTGCCTCCAAAGTACCTGACAATAAGAACACAGATATTTGAGATTCCACTACCCTTGAGGACTTCAAAAGCAGGACGGCCCGCGGTGTTTTTCGGTTCCCTGTCATCACTGAAAGAGAACTGGGAACCCACAACTGCACAGTGGACTACATGGTTTGCAGACGGGTGTAGGGCACGGGTTTCTTCAACAAGGGCTTTGACCTCTGTTATGGAAGAAATCTTTCTTGCTATGGCAATGAATCTTGATTTTTTTACCACCAGTTCTGCCTGGCACTCCGTCTTCAGAATCAACATGGGAAAACAGTAGCCCGAATAAGGGCTCGGGTCAAGCTTTTGTTGCGAGACGGGAACAGATGTGGTAGTTTGTAAAGACAGGAGGATTCGAATGAATCTGGCTTCTTATATTGATCATACATTGCTTGCCGCAGACGCAACTGAGGATAGAATCAGAAAGCTCTGCGAAGAGGCAAAGCAGTGGCATTTTGCCAGCGTTTGTGTAAACACATGCTATGCTTCTCTGTGTTCAAAACTGCTCAAGGGCAGTGGTGTTAACGTCTGCTGTGTTGTCGGTTTTCCGCTTGGAGCCATGAGTACTATTGCTAAGGCTCAGGAGACTGCTATTGCCATTAATGATGGGGCAGATGAAATAGACATGGTTATCAATGTTGGGTATCTGAAAGACAGGAAAGACGACCTTGTTTTTGAAGATATAAAAGAGGTAAAGAGGGCCTGTGGAAAGAAACACCTTAAGGTAATTATTGAAACATGTCTTCTTTCTGAGGAAGAGAAGATCAGGGCCTGCCAGCTTGCCGTTAAAGCAGGAGCAGACTTTGTCAAAACATCTACAGGTTTCTCAAAAGCCGGTGCTACGGAAGAAGATGTGGCTCTTATGAGAAAAACTGTAGGTCCGGAAGTAGGCGTTAAGGCTGCTGGTGGAATCAGAGACTATGAGACTGCCATGAAGATGATAGACGCCGGAGCTAACAGACTCGGCTGTAGTGCCGGGATTGCTATTGTGCAAGGGGAGAAGTAAAGATGGATAAACTTGCGTGTGCGTTGAATGAAATTCTTGAGAAGACACCAGTCTACTCAATGCTGTCTGACTATGGAAAAAGAATGTATGTCCCAAAAGGAATAATTGTCCAGAGCGCAGAGGCCAAACAAAAGGCTAAGAGGTACAACGCTACAATTGGTATTGCCCTTGAAAAGGGCGTGGCCATGCATATCCCGGCCATGAAGGCCCAGTTTGCTCCTTCAATGAGTGTTTCTGAGATTTTCCCCTATGCTCCAATGGGCGGAGTTCTTGCCCTAAGGCAGAAGTGGCTGGAGGAAATGCGCCTTAAGAACCCAGATTTGAAAGATGCTAATCTTTCTAATCCTGTAGTTTGTAATGGCCTTACAAATGCTCTTTCTCTTGTTTTCTCCCTCTTTGTAGATAAGGACGAGAGCGTGGTTCTTCCTTCCATGTACTGGGAAAACTACGACTTGATCATTACTGAGCAGAGACAGGCCAAGAAGATTTTCTTTGACAACTACGACAGTAACGGCGGCTTTAATGTAGAAGGCCTGGATAAGGCAATTGAGAGTGCTCAGGGAGAGAAGGTAACGGTCCTTCTGAACTTCCCAAATAACCCAACTGGTTACACTCCAACCTTTAATGAAGCAGAAGCTATTAAAGATGTTCTTGTTAAGCACGCTAATAAG
The DNA here is from genome assembly GCA_905236385.1 of uncultured Spirochaetia bacterium. GTDB lineage: Bacteria > Spirochaetota > Spirochaetia > Sphaerochaetales > Sphaerochaetaceae > UBA1265. The sequence continues at coordinate 11,886 of CAJOOY010000055.1, read as the reverse complement.
GGCAAGAAAATAATCTATATTTCAGATGATGCTTACTTTGGCCTCTTCTTTGAAAAAGACACAAATACTCAGAGCCTCTTTGCTAAGCTTTACAACGCCCACGAGAATATTCTTGCTGTAAAGTGTGATGCTTCTACAAAGGAAGAGATGGTCTGGGGCTTCAGGGTTGCCTTTATTACATACGCTTCAAAGGGCTTAGGGGCAGAAGCACTGGACGCTCTTGTCCAGAAGACCATGGGAGCAGTAAGAGGCACACTCAGTAACTGCTCAATGAGTGCACAGAACATTCTTCTGAAAGGCATGTCAGACCCTGACTATCACAAGGATAAGAAGGAAGGAATAGAGAAGATTCGAGCCAGGTATGTAATTCTCAGAAAGGCTCTTGAAGAGCACAAGGACAGCAAGGCTCTTGAAGTCTATCCGTTTAACAGTGGCTACTTCATGAGTTTCAAGACAAAGTGCCGCGCAGAAGATCTTAGACAGAAGCTTCTCAACGACTATGAGACAGGAACTATCTGCCTTGGAGAGCATCTGTTAAGGCTTGCTTTCTCAAGTGTTGATGATGAGAATATTCCAGGTCTTGTGGACACCGTTTACAAGGCAGCTGAGGAGCTTTGTTAAATTAACTTTTCCGGTGCGGTTTCTTTAATTAGTTCCCGCGCCAGTATTTTTGTTGGATCTATCAGGGCAGTCTTATCTAGGCTGTCCTGATTTTCAAATACCAACGGAAGCTCTGTGCAACCCAAAATTACAGCCTGACAACCCACGCTGGAGAGTTCTCTAATGGCGGCAGAAATAGTGTTATAAACTCTTTCTCCGACAGCACTTAGTGCCTTTATTCCATACTCCTTGTTATAAATGCAGTCCTGCACGGCTTCCTGGGTTTCCTCCGAGGGAAGAATAAGCTCCAGCTCTGGATAGTTTTTGAAATAATCAGCGTAGATTCCGCTTCTGAGAGTGCCTAAGGTGCCCAAAAGGCCTACCTCTTTATAGCCATTTTCATGTAAAAACCTACAGCATCTGTCTATCATATTTACAAACACTGTTTTCTCCGGCACCTTTACTTGGCTTAGAATCTTAGGAGAGTGCGCAGTGTTACAGGAAATTCCTATGGCAGTGGCCCCGCAAGCAGCAAGAGTTTCCATAGCTTTCTGAATTCCAGGGGCAGGGTTTTCTCCGTTAAAAAGAACGTATTCGGTTCTGTCCGGAATCATTGACGGGCAAGAAACCAGGTACAAATCTATATGGTCCTGATCCTTGTTTGCTTTCGTATTCTTAAAAACCTTCTGAGCAAGGTCTGTTCCTGCCAGTGGCCCAACTCCTCCAACTATTCCTATAGCACTCATAATCCATCCTTTTTAGCTCTTGGCGTAGCTTTCCTTAACGTATTTTATGCTGTTTTGAAGAGTGACAGGGTTAAAGTTTTCAAGAAGCATAGGAACCTTGTCACAGTTGTATTTTTTATAAAGAGCAAAGATGTCTGTCCACGGCATGAGACCTTCTCCAACAGGAATTTCACCTAACTTAAAAGGTCCTTCAAGCTCAGGTATCTGCTTGTCTTTCTCCTGCCAGACATAATCTTTTACGTGTAGGGCACAAATATAGGGGGCAAGCATGGAAACAGTCTCGTCATAGAAGGCGTGCATATCATCCACTCCCTTCACGGGGAGGATATTCACAGCGTCAAAAAGAACACGCATGTTTGGGTGCTTAAAAATCTCCATAACTCTGAGCATGCGTTCAGCGTTATCTATGGTGTTTTTGTAAGAGACAGCCTCAATGGCCAAAATTGTTTTGTTTTCTTCAGCCTTCTTTAAAAGCCTCTCTAGGTTCTTTACAAAGAGAGAGAAGGTCTTCTCTGTCCAGTTCTCAGGATTGTGGGTGTTGTTTGCGTTTCTTGAGCCTGTTTCTGTTGCAACTATTTTGGCTTTCAGATAGGGGGCTGCCGAGAGGTTGTTTTCAAACCTTCTAAGCTCAGCTTCCATCTTTTCTTCATCCGGATGAACTGGGTTTATGTAGCAGCCAAGAACAGCCACGCGGATGTTTTTTTCAGAAAAAGCTTTTTCACAGTCCTCTGCCCACTCTTGGGTCAGAATATCCGGCACTGAGGCCAAGACTTTTTTAGGTGCAAACTGAATACAAGAATTCTCAAGAGCGTCTTTTGCCCTTTGGGCAAGTTCACTAGCGGAAGCTAACTTTCCAAAATCATGGCCACGAAAGCCTATGTCTGGGACATTTACCATATCTGACATGTTTTCTCCTCTTTGGCTTTTATTCTACAACAACTTTGCTGTGCTGAATAATACAAAAAAAGGACTAAAAATACGGCTATCAATCATTTATATTATAGAATGCTATATTATACGCACTCAGGAGGCCGTTCGTGTCAAAATATGTTACATTCGGTGAAATTATGCTTAGACTTAAGAGTCCGGAGCATGAGAGATTCTTTCAGAGCCCGTCTTTGGAGGCAACTTTCGGTGGTGGAGAGGCAAACGTTGCTGTTTCCCTTTCTCTTTTTGGAGAGCATGCATGCTTTGCAACAGCTCTTCCTGCAAATGCAATCGGCGAAGGCGCTGTAGCTGAACTGAGAAAGCATGGAGTTGATACATCTTATATCAAGATGACAAAGGGCGGAAGAGTAGGTATTTACTTCCTTGAAACCGGAGCCAACCAAAGACCGTCTCTTGTTGTTTATGATAGAGACAACAGCTCAATTGCACAGGCAAAGCCCTCTGATTTTGACTTTGATGAAATGATGAAAGACGCCACATGGTTCCACGTAACTGGAATAACTCCGGCAGTCAGTCAGAACTGTGCAGACTGTGCCCTTGAGGCCATGAAGGCAGCAAAGAAGGCTGGAGCAATGGTCTCCATTGACCTTAACTACAGAAAAAAGCTCTGGCAGTATGGAAAGCAGGCTGTTGAAGTCATGAGAGAGCTTACAAAGTATGCAGATGTGATTATTGCTAACGAAGAAGACATTCAGAAGTGCCTTGGAATTGAATCCAAGGTAGATGTAACAAGCGGAACACTGGATAAGGCTTCCTACAAGGCTCTTACAGATGAAGTAAAGAAGCAGTTCCCAAATGTAAAATATGTTGCTGTCAGTCTCAGAGAGAGCCACAGTGCCGACCACAACGGTTGGGGCGCAGCTTTAAACGGGCAGAAGGGTTTCTACCTTTCAAGACACTACGAGATTACAGATATAATTGACAGAGTCGGTGGTGGAGACAGCTTTGCAGCTGGCATTATCTACGGTCTTTCAAAGTATGCTGATGATGAGGAGTTTGCAATCAACTTTGCTGTTGCTGCTTCTGCTCTCAAGCACACTATTCCTGGAGATTTTAATCTTACCAGACTTTCAGAAGTCCTTGCTCTTGCCCAAGGGGATGGCAGCGGACGCGTACAGAGATAATAAATAAGAGGTAAAAATATGGATCTTGAGAAAACAATTGAAAACCTGGGTCTTGTCCCAGTTATTGTTATTAACAACGCTGACAAGGCAGAAGGCCTTGCCAAGGCTCTCATTGATGGTGGAATTCCCTGTGCTGAAGTTACTTTCAGAACAGCAGCAGCTGCAGAGGCTATTCAGAGAATGGTCAAAGCTTACCCAGAAATTCTTGTTGGAGCCGGAACTGTTCTTAACGTAGAGCAGGCAAAGAAGGCTGTAGAGTGCGGAGCAAAGTTTGTTGTCTCTCCTGGCCTAGACGAGGACACGGTTCGCTGGTGTCAGGCAAACAACGTTCCAGTTTACCCTGGCGTCTGTTCAGCAAGTGAAGTTCAGAGAGCAGTAAACTTGGGTCTCAGGATCCTCAAGTTCTTCCCGGCAGAAGCCAGCGGTGGAGTTCCAATGATCAACAACCTCTGCGGTCCGTTCCCACAGGTTCGTTTCATGACAACTGGTGGCATCTCCACAGCCAACCTTGCAGAGTACGCTTCCTGCCCACACGTTATGGCCATAGGTGGTTCCTGGATGGCAAAATCAGACATGATTGAGAACGAATGTTGGGACCAGATAACTGATCTTTGCCGCCAGGCAGTCTGTGCAGTACACGGCTTCTCTCTTGCTCATTTCGGAATAAACGCAGAGAATCCTGAACATGCGGAAGCTCTTGCCAAGGGTCTAAGTGTTTTCGGTCTTAAGCCAGATGTAGGCCACTCTTCAACGTTCATGAACAAGGATATTGAGATAATGCACCAGAACGGAAAGGGCGTTCATGGGCACTTGGGCTTCAGAACATACAATGTAGACAGAGCGGTAGCCTACCTCTCACAGTTCGGCTTCACCGTAAACGAGAGCACTGTCAAGAAAGATGCCAAGGGTCGCATGACATTCTGCTACTTCAACGAGCAGATTGGTGGCTACGCTATCCATCTCGTAAAGTAAGAGGAGACTGCCTATGAAGAATTTTATGGATAAAGATTTCTTGTTACAGACCAAGACAGCTCAGGTTCTTTATCATGATTATGCTGAAAATCAGCCTATCTTTGATTACCACTGCCATCTTGATCCTAAGGAAATAGCAAACAACATCCGTTTTGAAAACATCTCAGCTGTATGGCTTGGAAACAGGACATTTGGAGACCACTACAAGTGGAGACAGATGAGAACCAACGGCTTTACCGAGCAGGAAGATGATCCATGGATCAAGTTCAACAGCTGGGCAAAGACGCTGGAAAAGCTTCTCGGAAACCCGCTCTATCATTGGACACACCTTGAGCTTCAGAGATACTTCGGGATAACCGAACCTCTTTGCGGCGGGAACGCAAGAAGCATCTATGACAGATGTAACAAGATTCTTGCCGAAGACCCTAATTTTGATGTTTTTGGCATATTTAAGAAGTTCAATGTCTACGCTGTCGGAACAACAGATGACCCGGCAGACAGCCTTGAATACCATCTGGCAATCAAGGGAAAGAGCCCTGCAAAGGTTCTTCCTTCATTCAGACCTGACAAGGCCATGAATATAGACGCACAAGGCTTTGCTCCCTATATTGAAAAACTTGCAAAGGTTTCAGGCGTTAAGATTGAGAGTGCTGAAGACGTTCTCAAGGCCCTTGAGAAGAGACTGGACTTCTTTATTGAAGCCGGCTGCCGTGCTTCCGACCACGCCTTGGTAGATGCTCCTTATGCTCCGGCTCCGATAGCAAGAGTTAATGAGATTTTCTCACTTGTCATGAATGGTGGAGAGATAAGCGCTGAAGAAGCTGAAATTTACAGATTCTATATTATGACTGGTCTTGGAAGAGCTTATGCTAAGCGCGGTGTGGCCATGCAGCTTCACTTTGCAGCTATCAGAAACAACAACTCTGCCAAGTTTAAGGCTCTCGGAGCTGACACTGGTTATGATGCTGTTTCCAACAGTGTAAACGCAGCAAAGCTTGCTAAGTTCCTTGATTCAATGGAAGCTGATGGCCTACTTCCAAAGACCATCCTCTATTCATTAAATCCAAATGATTACTACGTTCTCGGCACTCTTATGGGTTGTTTCCAGGGAGATATTCCTGGAAAGATCCAGCTTGGAAGTGCATGGTGGTTCTGTGATCATAGAGATGGAATGGAGCAGCAGATAAAGACACTTGGAAACCTTGGAACTCTGACAAGATTCATTGGCATGCTTACAGACTCCAGAAGCTTCCTCTCTTATCCAAGACACGAGTATTTCAGAAGAATTCTCTGTAATATTTTGGGAACTTGGGCAGAAGAGGGTGAGATTCCTGCAGATATGAAGATGCTTGGTCAGGTTGTGAGCGACATTTCATTTAACAATGCTAAAAATTATTTTGAAGGATAATAGAAAATGGAGAAATTGGTATTAAAAGACAAAAGAGAATTTGACATTTATCCGGACTCAGTTCAGAAAAATGTCTGTATGGTAGATGCAGGAAGAGAAGACCTTCTGGTCTCCGATCCTAAGCTAAACTTCCCTGGAGAGCTTGCTGAAGGCGCAGATGGAAAGATGTACGTTCTTTCAAAGCTGGATCATGCTGTAGCTGACAGACTCAGACAGCTATTTGATTGGACAGCCCCTTCCAGAGTTCTGGGAAGCAGAGACAAGACAATGGGTGTTGGAGACCGCCTCGGAGTAGCCTGTGACGGACACCTGAGAGTTTTCAAGAAGTACCCGGAGATTACTCCTATTCTTGCTCAGCAGAGTATCAGAGAGCTCACTCTCACAAACAGAACATTTGCAGACGTCTTAGACAGCGCAACTTTTGCAGTCTTCAGAAACGGCTACACAACAGGTTTCGGAGCAGATGGAGACCATGTTAAGACTTCTGAGGAAGTTGAGTACGCCCTGAACTCTGGTTACACCATGATTACCATGGACTGCAGTGAGCATATTGATAACTCAATTGACAGCCTCTCAAAGGATGAGGTTTTCAGAAAGTATGAGAGAAACACAGAGCTTGAGTCCCGCTATCTTAACAAGAGCTTTGATCTCGGAGAGGGCGTAGTAATCAGCTTCAACGAAGAACTCTTTAAGAGAACCGTTCTCATCTACGCAGACGCTGTTTCCTACGCAGAAGGCATTTATAAGAACAATGTCTGCCCGAATGGTAAGGCAAGAGCCGACTTTGAGGTTTCTATTGACGAGACCATGACTCCAACTCTCCCAGAGCAGCACTACTTTGTTGCCGCCGAGCTCACAAGACGAGGTGTTAAGGTTGCAACTATTGCTCCAAGATTCTGCGGTGAGTTCCAGAAGGGAATTGACTACATAGGAAACCTTGAGCAGTACGAAAAGGAAATGAGAATCCATGCTCAGATAGCAAGAACCTTCGGCTATAAGCTCAGTATTCACAGCGGAAGTGACAAGTTCTCAGTCTTCCCAAGCACAGGAAAAGAGACACGCGGACGCTTCCACCTCAAGACCGCCGGTACAAACTGGCTTGAGGCTGTTCGCCTGATTGCTGTTAAGGATCCTTCTCTGTACAGAGAGATTCACAAGTATGCACTGGTTGCTTTCAACGAAGCTTCTAAGTACTACCATGTAACAACAGACCTTACCAAGATCCCAGATGTAGACACTCTCACAGATGGTCAGCTTCCTGATCTGTTCAAGAACAACGACTCAAGACAGCTGATTCATATTACCTACGGTCTTATCCTCAACCTAAAGGACGATGCAGGCCGTTACGTCTTCAAGGACAGAATGTACTCACTGTGGAGAACCTACAGAGAAGATTACGCACAGTATCTGTTTGAGCACATTGGCCATCACGCTTCAGCCATTCTTCTGAAGTAAGGCAAAGCCGTCTTTCAAGAACCCGTCGGAAAAACCGGCGGGTTTTTTGATAAATATTTACAACACAATACTTTTATTATTTTAGAAAGTCGGAAATGTCCAAATTCTATTGATTTTCTTTGTTTTTTGCCTTTATAATTAGGCATGGATTTAGGATTCATCTGTGCACAAATCAGTTCCGGTTCATCCGTCAGGATGTGGCAGTCTGTGGCTTCAAAGTTTCCTGAAAACGGAAGAGACAGACTATTCGTGTTCCCTGGTGGCGTCCTCTCAAATACAGTTCCCCCCGAGGCTCTATCAAATTACGTTTACAAACTTGCTTCCTCAAAAAGTCTTGACGGAGCCATAGTCTGGCTTTCTTGCCTCACAGGGGAAGTCAATGATGAGCGGGCCATGGATTATCTCTATCCGAACCTGCCTCAGACTCTGGTAACCATCTCGGGAAAGACAGAGAAGTATAGAGATATACCAGATGTGACCTTTGATCCTTCCTATGCTTTGAGAGAAATCACAAAGCACATGATTGTAAAGCATGGGATTTCAAAGATTGCTTTTATCAGAGGCCCAGAGGGGCATATTTCTGCAAACCTCAGGTTTGAAGCCTACAAAGCCGTCCTTTCAGAGTTCAATATTAAATATGATGAAAATCTTGTAACTCCTCCCAACGCATGGAACAGGGGCGAGTGGGCCATGAAAGAGCTTATAGAAAAGCGTAGGCTTGTTCCTGGAAAGGATTTTGAAGCCGTTTTGTGTGCAAGTGACCTTCTCATGTTCGGAGCCTCAAAGGCTTTGGAAGAAGCCGGGTACAGTATCCCTACAGATGTGAAGATCAGCGGTTTTAATGATTCCACAGAAGCCCATCTTATGCATGTCTCTCCCACAACAGCCAAGATGCCCACAGCAAAAATAGGCTTCATGGCCGTTGAAAGCCTTAGAAAAAAGCTCATGGGTCAGGCCTTTGTTCCTGATCAGACGCTGGTGGCTCAGCCTGTTTTCAGAAGGTCCTGCGGTTGTAACAGGATTTTTGAGAATCTGAACTTTGAAACAAAGTCAGACTTTATACGCATTTTAGCTCTTTCCAGTGGCATTTCCGTTGAGGAGGCTACTTCTTTATATGACAGGCTTGCTACTGCAGGTTCTGATCAGGGTGTTTCGGAAGCCCTGTCTTACATTCTTAAAAGTGCAGATGATATTTTCACTCTTAATGAAGTAATTGGCCTAATTGAAAAGCTTTCCTTCCTTGATAATGAAAAAGCCAGGAGAATCCTTACAATAGCCCGCGAACGCCTACCTGAAGTTGTTGACAGACAGAGGGCTGAGGAAGCTTTTGCAGAGCAGAGAAAGTTCAACAGGCTTGGGGCTTTCAAGAACGAGCTACTAGGAACAAACAGGCTTTCAGAGATAGCAAACACGCTCAGGCACCACTGCAAGGCCTTGGGTTTTGAAGAGATATATTTTGTTCTTAACAAAGATGACGGAGTGAGCCTGTACTTTGGAGAAGATCAAGCTGAGGAGTTCCCTTCCGACCTGATTCTTCCTGAAAAGGAGTATTCGGAACTTGGAAGCGGAGTATATGTAGTATTCCCTCTTAGGGATGAGTCTACGTACTTTGGTCATTTGCTGATAAAGACCTCCTCCTATGACGGTCGTCAATGTTCAGACGTGGCACAAGCAGTGTCCAGTGCCGTAAAGGCGGGACTTCTGTTTGAAGAGACCTCAAAGGCAAGAGTTCTTGCTGAGCGTGCAGAGCAGGACAGAACTGTTTTCTTCTCAAACGTAAGTGAAAACTTAAGAGAACCGCTTTCTGAGGCTGTGAGAATAATCAGAGAATCTGGAAGTACATCTGAGATAGAGAAAAACCAGATAATTAACCTAATCGGTGGAGCAGAGAAGATTCTTGATTTGGCGCTGAGTAAGACTGGAGAGCTTGAATTGAACACATCTCTTGAGCGTTATGATGTGATTCTTTCCCAGTTCCCGCAGTACAGAGAAAGCTCTCTCTTGCCATGCATTGAGGTGGACAGGAACAAGATAAGAGATGTTCTGAACATACTTATCAATCTCTGTGGAAAGGCTGAGATAACGGCAACTCTGACAAGACAGGGTATTTTGACCTGTGTAAGAAACGAAGATGGGGAGAGTGTGTTCAAAGACTGCTCATCTGTGGATTTGAATCTGGCTCAGAACCTCATCTACATGCACAAGGGCCATATTTCCATTTTGGACAATTGCTGTGAGTTCTCCCTTCCGTATCCGACTCTTTCAGGACGGGAGGCAAGAACCATAAACCAGGGCGGGAGCATTGCCGTTTTCGGCACAGATATTCTTCCTTCTGTTAAGGAGATACGTAAGGAAAGCGTGGTGCTGTCAAACTTCAATGAGACAGGGCGGCTTTTCCCGGATGTGGGAGCCATTTTCTGGAACGTGGAAGACTCGGGAAAGGATGCGTACAATGCGCTCAGGGGGATTGCGGCAAGCGAGAAGCTCAAGAGCCTGCCGTTCTTGATCTGCCCATCAACATGGTCAAAGACACTTGAAGATACGGTCAGGCTGTCCGTGGAGACAGGGCACCACAGGATTCTTCAGATAGGCGATGGGGCGGAGAGTATCTACAAATGGATACAGAACCCGGAGATAATCAGTGCAACGGTGTACAATGCTGCAGAACTTTGCAGGGACAAGACCCCGGATTTGATTGTTGTTTCAGAGATAGAAGAAAGGGATCCGGATATAAAGACTATTGCTTCTCTGATCAGGGCCATCAGGGGCATGAAGAGAGTTTATCAGACACCGGTTTTGGTTTGCCTTGAGTCGGTTACCCAGGAGTGCGTGGACTCCCTTGCTTCTTTCTCAAATGTGCTTCTGTGTAACTACTGCGTGCTTGATAGCAGCGAGTTTACAATTAAGGTGAGAAGTATAGTTGAAGGGGATGAAATTCTTCCTGTTCTGACTGGAGCTATTGTTAAAAAGGCTCAGGAGTATCTGTGCACTCATGCCTGTTCTCCTATCAGTAGGTGGCAGATAGCTGAGAGCGTGAACGTGTCTGAAGACTATCTGACCAGAATATTCAAGAAGGAGCTGGGTCTCTCTCCGTGGGATTATCTGAACCGCTACAGAATATACCTGGCAAAGAAGCTTCTTAGAAACACAGCCATGACCATAAATGAGGTCTCAAGTTCCACAGGCTTCCAGGACCAGGCTTATTTCTGCAGGGTTTTCAAGAAGATTACCGGCCACAGCCCGAGTAAGGTTCGCTCTTCAAGAAATTTCAGGACTGAATAATCCTAAAGGCTGTATTATATTTATCTCTGCTTGCATTTAAACTAAAACGGACTTATTAGGTTAAGGTATGAAAATAGATAGAAATAATCTTGCTGTTCTCACAGAAAATGAAGATTTGAACGCTCTTTTAATAGAATGTGCAGGGAAAAAGGGTGTTTTTGTTCCAAAGGGAACATATAAAACAGGCCCCATAACCATTCCATCTCACACACACCTTGTCTTTGAAGATGGAGCAAAACTTGTGTTCTCAGATGACTTTGAGGGTTATGAACCGGTAAAGACAAGATGGGAAGGCGTAAACTGCTGGGCCATGCACCCCTGTTTCTTCATAGAAAAGGCATCAGATGTTGTTATTGAAGGGCACGGAATTCTGGACGGAAACGGAAAGAAGTGGTGGGAAAAGGTCCTTTCTTGGAAGAACAGCGGTAGAGGAGAAGGTCCTACTCTTCCTATAGAAAAAACCCTTGCCTCTCTTAACCCGGACTATCAGAATCAGCCGGGCGGTGGTGGTGGAAGACCTTGTCAGTTCCTCAGACCCCCACTTTTACAGATTCTCAACTCAGATGGAGTTAAGATAGACGGCCTAACTCTAACTAATTCACCGTTCTGGACCTGTCATACTGTAACTTCCAAGAATCTGGTACTGAAGAACCTCCATATAGTTAACCCGTATGATTCACCAAATACAGACGGTATGGATATTGAATCCTGCCAGAATGTAAAGGTAACGGATTCTCTTGTAGAGGTTGGAGATGACGGAATAGCCGTCAAGAGCGGAAACGGCAAAGAAATGATGAAGTATGGAGCCTCTGAAAATGTAGTTATTGAAAACTGCACTATCAAGGCTGCTCACGGTGGTTTTGTAATTGGTAGCGAGACTGCAGGCGGAGTGAAGAATATAGAAGTCAAAGACTGCCGTTTCTTGGGAACAGATCGAGGAGTGCGCATAAAGACAAGAAGGCGTAGAGGCGGAACCATAGAGAACATAAGAGTTAGGGACATTTATATGGAAGATGTAAGCTGTCCTGTTGCCATAAATGAGTTCTACAACTGCGGAAACTGTCTTGAGAGTGATTTCTCCCTGGAAAAACAGCCCATAGAAGAAGACACCCCGTGCGTTAGAAATATTTTGATTGAAAATGTAAATGCAGTTAAGGGCAGAGGAGTTGCGGCCTTTATAGCCGGACTTCCGGAGCAGAGAATAACTAATCTGGAAATTAAAAACTCTTCTTTTGAGATTTTGCCTGAAATAAAAGAAGACTTGATGGTAGAAATGTATCAGGGAATACCTGATTCAGACTACAGAGGCATTAGGGTCTTCTTTGCAGATATAAAGGTTGAGAATGTAAAG
>CAJOOY010000054.1 GCA_905236385.1 uncultured Spirochaetia bacterium | reverse complement strand
TGGGGTCAAAGGTCGGAGGCATAAGCCGTTACTACGACTGGGCAGTTACAAGCCCATTACCTTTAGGTGATGGGTAGTTGACTAAGACTAAATGGACGTAAATGCACTTTTCCAGTGAGTCTGTTATGAAGTCCACCTTTTGCATGGATAATATTTCCCATAATCCAATAAGTTGCAGAAGCACACACAATTAGAATGACATCTTTTTCTTTTCTCGCTGTTGCCCATCCATTCCAAAAGCTCTCTAATGCTGGAATAAGACCACTGTCTTTTGTATCCATCCAAGAGAGACTTTTATATTGTCTTAATCCAAACTTGCTCGATCTCACTGTTTACAGTTTTGTTGACAGTATCAGGGAGAGACCATGAGGGAAGAACGGTATGTACTGACCAAAGAAAGGCTCCAGCACAAGCTACCGGATAACAATTTCGGGCCCTTAATATTAATTTCAAAAAAGAAGTTTTCAAGTACAACTTTGCTGTCTTTCCTTTTGAAAATGACAAAATTATAATGAATTTGCCTTTTAAAAATGACAAAAAAATGCTGTTTTTACCTTTGAAAAATGACAATTATAATTTATAATTCTTTTTGGAGGCAAATGTTATGCTTAATAGGGCCATTTGGAATGACTTGAAAGAATGGAAGGAGCGCCCCCATCATCCTCTAATAATAAAAGGTTTGAGACAGGTGGGAAAGACCTTCATAGTCAAAGAGTTCGGAAAAGCATTCTATCCGAATGTTGTTTATCTTGATCTCAGATCAAACAAGACAATCCACAAGGCGTTTTCGGGCAACTTTGATGTCAATCAAATGGTAATCTCCATAACTGCATCCGTGCCTGAGGCACGGTTTGTCGCCGGAAGCACGCTTCTTATTCTAGATGAAATCCAGGATTGTCCAGATGCAAGGAGTTCCCTCAAGTACTGGGACTTGGACGGACGGTTTGATGTCATTGCGACCGGAAGTTTTCTCGGTGTGAAAGGGTTCAGGACACCCTATTCTCGTGGCGTGCCTGCGGGATATGAGGAGCAAATAACCATGTATCCTCTTTCTTTCAAGGAATTCCTGAAGAATGTTGGAGTGGACAAAAGTGTTCTTGATTATGTTCGTGATTCATTGGAATCAGGGAAGATGGTAGAGTCGAGCGTCCATGAGGCATTTCGACAACTGTATCTGCAGTATCTGATTGTCGGAGGGATGCCTGAGGCCTGCAACGTATTTTTTGCCACGCATGACCTGAATGCTGTTCGTCATGTTCAGAAAGGAATAATCCAGTCCATCAAGGATGATTTTGGAAGATATATTGATGAGAAAGGAAACGTCAAGCTTAATGAGACTCTGAAGCTCAGGGCTGAAGCCTGTCTCTCTTCGCTTCCGGCACAGCTGTCTAAAGAGTACAAGAAGTTCCAGTACAGCCTTGTGGATGTGAAAGGACACTCGCCGGAAAAAGCCGATGGACTGCAGTATCTTGAAGACGTGGGCCTTGTCGTAAAAGCCTATAATACCAGAGAACTTGTCTGTCCTCTTGATGGGCAGAAAATATCAACTGAATTCAAGGTCTACTCTGCTGATACAGGACTTCTGATATCCCAGATGTCGGATGATGTCCCTTCTTCAATTCTTTCGGGTAATCTCGGTGCATACAAGGGAGCCATTGCTGAGAACATGGCTGCATCGGCCTTTGCCACTGAAGGAATTAATCTGTATTACTTCCATGCACCGAGTGGCTCACCGGAGCTTGATTTCCTGATGGAGAAGGATAGCAAGGTAATCATTGTTGAATGCAAAGCTTCAAACAGAAAAGCGACCAGCATGAAGTATGTTTTGGCAAATCCCGGAAAATACGGATTTCATCCTGCAATAAAGATTGCAGACGCCAATGTAGGTGGTGGTGAAGGCTATGCTACATATCCGTTGTATGCCCTGGGATTCATACCCAACGAAGTAAAGAAGCTGATAGTTGATCAGGTCAATGTTGCGGGACTGAGTGTTCCAGCAGACAAGAGATGATGCTAACTACACAAATAGATGAATGAGAAAACTTCCTGAAGCGCCTTGACAAGTAAACTTGGCGCCACTATATTTAACATGCAAAGAAAACTTGGCAACTTAAATCCAAAACCACAGGAGAAGCTAAAAATGACAAAAGAAGAGATTCTTGAAAAGAGTAGAGATGAGAATAAAGGAAAAGATATGGTAGAAGAGGAGTTCATTAAAAAGGGATTCCTATCTTGTTGGCTGGTTTCTTTGATTGCTGCCAGCATTGTGGCCGTTGTTGAAGCTCTTGTACTCGAGAAAACAAACTTTGGAATCTTTTTCTCTCTGATGTGTGGACTGTTTACGTTTTTCCTAATGAAGTACACAAAGCTTAAGAAGAAACATGAGCTGTTTGTTACTATTTGTTATGGAATTGCTGCAGTGTGCTTTTTGATTGCTTGGATTATTGGTTTAATCAAAGCTTAAGAGGAAGAAGATGGACAGTGCATTAGTTTTGAAAAACCATCTGAAAGCAATCAGGGCAGAGAAGGGTCTATCTCAGGGTGAGCTTGCAGAGATGGTCGGAGTTTCAAGAAATACTATCAGCTCAATAGAGACAGGCCAGTTCAACCCAACGGCTAAACTGGCGCTGATTTTGTGCATAGCACTAGAAAAGCGCTTTGAAGATATTTTTTATTTTGAGTAGAAATCAGTCGGCCTTGTTACGCTTTCTTCTGGTTCTCACAGCCTGAGTCAGAATATATTCAATCTGCCCGTTCAGGCTGCGGAAATCATCCTCAGCCCAACGGGTCAGTTCTGTTACAAGGGACGCGGAAAGACGTAGAGGAATCTGCTTTTTTGAAACCTTTTCCGTTTTTGTTTCCGTCATATCAGTAGATTGAACCTGTATTCAGCACAGGATTTGCTTCTTTGTTTCCACAAAGTACGACAAGCAGGTTTGAAACCATCTGGGCCTTGCGCTCCTCATCAAGATCAACAACACCGTCTTCTTTGAGTTTGTCGAGAGCCATCTCAACCATTGAGACTGCTCCTTCAACTATTTTCTTTCTTGCGGCAATGATTGCAACAGCCTGCTGTTTCTGGAGCATTGCTGCGGCAATTTCTGTTGCGTATGCTATCTGATTCAGTCTGACTTCAACAATCTCGATTCCAGCATCTTCCACTCTTGTTGCAAGCTCTTCCTTCATCTGCTGTGCAACCTTGATTGCGGAACCGCGCAGAGTTGTTTCATCCGCTTCATCATTCGGATCATCATCACTCATCAGATCATAAGGATAAAGGCGGGCAACGTTTCTGATTGTGGAATCTGTCTGGTTTGAAATGAATTCAGTGTAGTTATCCACATTAATCACAGCTTTTGTCGCGTTTACAACTTTCCAAACTACAATTGCACTTACCTCAACTGGATTTCCCAGCTTGTCATTGACCTTCTGGGCTCCGTTTGCAAGGGTTGTAAGTTTGGTTGAGACCTTCTTTGAAATCTTAGGTAGACTTACTTGCACATTTCCCTTGATGGTCTCAATAGAAGCCGGTTTTGCTTCTTCGTTCCTGGAATGGGGATAGATGGCAGTTGAAAAAGGGTTAACAAAGAAAAAACCTGCATCATAAATTGTGCCATGGTATTTTCCGAAGAGGGAAAGGACAAGGGCCTCATTCGGTTTGACTATCCTGAGACCGGCAAAGCTGATGGAACTGGCTGTCATGAGCAGAATTCCTGAAATCATGAGAATTATGCCTAGAGAAAAGGACTCAAGGGCAATACGGACTGCACCGAAAATAAACATCATTATTGACGCTATTAAAAGAAGAATAATAAGAATAAGGGCAGCTATTCCGTTAAAAGGCTTTATAACCCTCTCTTTATAAGTTCTGTTGTTTTCCATTACAGACCTCCTGTTAATGATATCAAAATGATATCAAAATTAATCACAGATCTACAAGTCTCTGAACCAGAAAAGCTTTGATTTCTTGTTGCATTTAGAGGTTTTTGTGCATTAAGTCTTTCTCGATAAATGATTATTGACTTGTCAATACGGGGGGGGGGTATACTTCATTTCGGAATAGTTTTAAAAAGGTCTAAAAACCTGCTTGCCAGCTGTTCCGAATAAGTTTTTTCACTAATTGGGAGGCTCTTCTGATGAAGAAAAAGGTACTCAGTGTACTGTTGCTTGCTCTTGTAGCTGTATCTTTTCTTGCAGCTTCAGACAACAGCATAAGTTTAACAGGTACACCATATGGAATGCAGTTCGTATCCACAACCATCAACACAAAACACAGGTCAAACTATGGTTTTGGATTCAAGGCAGGATACACACATTCATTCGGAGTGTTCCAGGTGGGAGCAGATGTCTCATACAGGAACTACAAATACAACAAGGAACACATAACAGCTCATCTTGGAAACCTGCAGGTGCTTGCAAAGGTAGGAGCAGGTTTTGAACTTTCAGAGAAGATGAGAATGAGTGTGAATGCAGGAGTAGGCGGAGAGTTTGATGTATCCAGGCTTTCTTCCAATATAAACTTTGTACTCGGAGCCGACCTGAATGTTAGCTACAAGCTTTCAGATAAATTCTCAATTGTCGGTGGTTTGGATTTCACAAGAAGCACAGCTGCTTCTAAGAATTCTAACTACAAGGCTTCAATTATTAATCTGAATCCTACACTCGGCGCACAGATGAATTTCTAAGAAGGAGAATAAGGAAGTATGAATAACAAAATCAAAACAATCATAATAGCTATTATTGCAACCATGCTTTTGTTCTGCACCCTTGTCTCCTGTGACAGTGGTGTAATAACAACAGAGAATAAAGACTATGCATACACAGAGATTCTTGAGACAAATGGCGCCTTTGAGTACAACGGAAAGTACTACGACAGTCTCTCAGATGCCATCAAGGCAATAAAGGAGTCGGTAGAAGAAGGGACCATAAAACTGATAGGGGATGCAGCAAGCAGACCGGTAGTAATACCGTCCGGTGTCTCTGTAATCCTGAATCTCGGTGGACATGAGTTTAAGTTCTTTGATGTCAAGGACAGTGCAGTCAAAGTTCTTGAAGGAGCAGACCTTTCCGTTACAAACGGAACTCTGTCGCTTACCAGTACAGACAAGAGTCTTTCTGTCTTAAGCGCTGAGGGAACGGATTCCAAGGCAATTCTGCATGCAGGTGTAACAGTCAACGGACCAGTCAGTGTTTCAGATGGAGCAAAGCTTTTTGCAGCAAACTATCTTGAAGATGTCAGGATGTATGGACCTGCAGGTCTTGTTGTCGAAGGAGAAGGCGTCTCATACGTCACAGTGAATGATGTAACAGAAGGTGAGACCAGCTACGGCACAAGCCCTTATGGAACCATAGTTGACACGACCGGAACGATTGAGAACGTTGACAAGGGTTTCTGGATTATCTCAAGGGGCGAGCATACATACTTCTACGGAAGCCTGAAGGAGGCTGTTGATTCTCTTGAGTCAGATGATACTGAGATCAAGCTGATTGGCGAAGATAATGATTCAGGAAAAGAATTCATGGCTGTTGTTCTTGATAAATCAATTATAATTGTTTTTGGTGATGATTATGTTGCTTCAAAATACAGCATAGAGCTTACAAATGGTGCTGATCTGACAATCAAAGGGATAGGTAGATTTGTAGGAGATATCACAGCAGCAGAAGGAAGCGAATCTGATCTCTCTGTCACAAGTTCCTACATAATTGGAGATGTAACCCTTAGTGGAGATTTGACTGTTTCAGCCGGAAAGATCGAAGGAGATGTTACGGTTGCAACTGTTACCGGTAGTGATCTAAGTTACTTCCAGGGTAACGTTACGGCTTCAGGAAATATTTCTCTCACAGACTCACGTCTTGTTTCTACAACACTTGTTGCATCAACTCTTAATTCAACCGGTGGAAACATAAGTTTGACAAAGACAACGGGAGCAGTTTCGGATATAACTGCCACTGTTGGAGAGATAACAATCGCCAATTCAGAAGTTTCTTCCACGGGAGAGCTTCTGACAGCGGGCACCATAAGTGCAGTATCTCTTGATGCCACAGGAAATGCAGACAAACATGTAGTCATAGGAGGAAATGTCTCTGTAACAGAAGTTATTGATCTTACATATGTAGAGTTCGACTCAGGAACTGAAACAGCTCCGTCTGTCACATCAACAGGTGGAGATATCAGCATGACAAATGCTTCCGGAACAGCGGGAGCAATAACAGCAAGTGGTGAAGATGGTGATGTGACAATTGATAATTCAAATTCTACAATCACAGATCCGTTTAAAACAGGAGCTGTCACAGCTACAGACAAGGTTGATATAAAAGGAAAGGAAGGAAATCTGACTGTAGATATCAGCGGAAATGTTTACGCAGATAAAATAAACATTAAGAATTCCCATATTATAGCTAATGCTGTTGCAAATGGGAAAACAGGAGATGAATATACTCCTGCAAGCTCTGTTTCTATTGAAAACCCGATGAATGCTTCCGGACCGAGTTTCAGTTATATTGGGAATCTTTATGCTTATGAACTTTCAGTTTCAGCTACCTCTGCTGGAACTACTCTGGAAGTGGGAACTGCAGTTGTCAGTGGCAATACTGATAGTGAAATCAATGCAGCCTATTTCTACAATCTTACTCACACTGGAGAAGGCGATTTAACTATCAACGGTGGATATTTCGAAAACTTTGTTTATTCTGGTGCTTCAGGAGATAATAATCTGAATGGAGGAAATTTTATTGTTAAAGGAAGAAGCACGGATAACGGATTCAATACAATCAATGATCTTCTTAAATTAGTTACAGAAACTGGAGATGTAACTATTTTCAGTGAGCCTTGTGCTGATAGTAGTTCAAACTTCGCGTTCGTTGAACTGCCTGAATCTTTCACATTTACTGGTCTTGTTGGTGGTGCTAAAGCTACTCTTAACTTTAGTTATGGTCATCTTGGTGGAAGCACACTTTATGGTGGATGGATAGCTACTTCAGCTAAGAGTTTCACTTTTGATGATGGTATTACAATAGGAGAATCAGAGTGCAGAATGTTTGTTACCTATGGTAACACAATAACAAGTAGCAAAGACTTGAATGATTCTACTGCTCAACGCGTATATAAGCTGACTATAACAACAGAAGATGAAACTTCTGTGTATAAATACAGCGAGAATGTCTATGAAACTGAATCCTCAGGTGCATTTATTTATTCTCCTAAGTTTGAGATTGTATTTAACACAGTTGGTCTTGAAGACGGAACAAATGTGTCAGTTAGCAAGGCTTTTGATGAGTATTCTTCAATAACTATTCCATCTGCATCAGACTTGGGGGATGATTTTGAAACAGATACTCAAAAGATTGACGGATGGTCAACAAGTAATGCTACAGATAGAACAAAAGAATTTGATGCTGAAGCTACAGTAACAACGTTTACAGCAAATGATGATGGAACAAATTTGTATGCAGTTTGGAAGACAAAAGGTGCAACAATTACATTTAGCAATACAAGTAGTTATATAAGCGCTATTAAAATTGGATCTGATACATATGAATACCTTGGTACAAAGGCTTATGAATCTGACAAAACATTTGCAAGTCAAGGTGGACTAGCTACTGTAACTCTTACAGATACATCTTATGCTTTTGTGGGCTGGTTTACTGATACAAACGGAGTTGGGACAAGATATAATGATTCCATGGAAGTTACTGATGATATGGGGACATTGACTCTTTATCCTTGTGTCAGAGATTTGGAGACATCTGGGACTGTGGGTGATATGATAGTTGCCTACGCTCCTATCTATAGTAATACTCAAAATGCTGCAGCAATTAGTACACAGTCAGTAGAATCTACAGTGAAACAAAATCGTAGATTTTATTATGTTATAGGAGATTCGTCATTTAGTTTCTTTGTCTATGAAGATCGTGTTGTAGGTCAGCAGAGTAAGTACATTGTTTTACGAGTCGGGGATGAATCATCATATACTGGTATGACGAAGGCAGAAATGGAAATTACAGGATTATCCGCTATAAATGCAATTGCACAAGCAAATAATGTAAGTGTGCTCAAAACAAGTGATGGATATTATTTCCATTGTAGCAATACAGGTGGTTACATTAACACAGATTCTACCGGAGCAACAGGTAAGACTGTATATCAACCTTTCTCTAAGCTCTGGAATAATCCGTATGATGAAGTTTCAGAATAATTGTCCTGACTACTAATTAAAAAGCTTGCTCCGTGGTTTTGTGGAGCAAGCTTTTTTGTTTGTATTGATTTATTTTAATTTCTTTTGTTGGTTTGGGTGTTACCAGTTGCGCTTGGCACACTCGGCACACATGATGAGGAAGGAGCCAACTCCGTGAAGGTCATTGGTTGAAGTGGCTCTGGCATAATAGTGCTCTAGGTTGCCAACACCAGTACCGACACAGACATTGCCAATCTGGATGTCTTCTCCCTCAAAGGTGATAGAAGCCATCAGGCCATCATAGCCTTTCTTTGCCACTGGCAGGTATTTCTCTTCAAGAATTCCCATTCGGACAGCCATGCTTATGGCGGCTACGTACAGGCAGGTGCAGGAGTTCTCAACCCAGTTCTTCGGGTCGGAAACCTTATCTGTTACCTGGTACCATCTGCCGTCTTCACCCTGGTAAGGAACAAGGGCTACAAGAAGGTCTCTAACAAGCTTCTCAAGATCTTTTCTGCGAGGATTATCTTTGTCTATGAATTCCAGGTCCTGAAGAACAGCTACCGGGACCCAACCAATAGATCTGCCCCAGAATTCAGGTGAAAGACCAGTTTTTGGATCTGCCCAGGCTGCACGGCCGCTTGCGTCCCAGGCATGGAACCAAAGACCAGTCTTCTTGTCTTCTGTGTGTTTTCTCATGAGAAGAGCCTGATCGATTGTCAGCTCTGTGTATTCTTTCCTGTTATAGCGCTTACCGTACTCGGCGCAGATAGGACCGCCCATGTACAGCCCGTCAAGCCACATCTGACTTGGATAGCGGAGCTTGTGCCACAGGCCTCCGACACGGTTACGTGGGAAGTTGAGGACAAACGGAACCAGTTTGTGGATGGCTTTCTCGTACTTTGGATCTTTTGTCTTGTCAAAAAGAGGGTAGAGGAGGACTCCAGGCTGAATGTCATCCAGCTGGGCAAAGCCGTAGTCAAGGAAGTTCTCACTGGCGCCGAGTCTGAGAACATCTTTACTTCCTATGTGTTCTTTTACGTTTCCTTCTTCATCTATCAAGGAATCAACCCAGTCCTTTATGTAGTTGAAGTAACGCTCGTCTTTGCAGATTTGGTAGATTTTCTCCATTCCTGAAAGAAAAACTCCCTGATGGTAGTGAAAGTGATTTGCGGGTGGAAGGTCTTGAGCCTTGAACTTGCGCATCATTGTCTCACACGCAGCAATTCCGTATTCCAGTGAGGTCATAATCATGCTCCTTATGTGTTTGTTAATTCAATGATAATACTGAAAATTCTAATTCTCCAATTTTTTTATAGGTAAAGAAGAGCAGTCGATTAGACTAAAAACGATTTTTTATGTTTTTATTTGTTAATTTTTTTGTAAAAAGGTTGCTGGAGAATATGCAATCTATTGCATAAATCTTTTTTGAAAACTTTAAATTTTATTTGTTTTAAAAGAAAGCAAAGGGGTGTAGTTTTGTATAAATACATAATCAAAAGAGTTCTACTCGCTCTTGTTACCATCCTGATTATCTGCATGATTACTTTCTTTGTCATGCACGCTGTTCCAGGTGGTCCTTTCAACAGAGAGAAGGCTCTTTCTCAGGCAACTATAGATGCACTTAATGCAAGGTATGGTCTTGATAAGCCGTTGTGGACTCAGTTCTTTAACTACATGAAGAACCTGCTTCATGGAGACTTTGGTGTTTCTTTGAAGAATGGAAGAGAGATAACTGAGATAATTAAGGAGTCTTTCCCTATCTCCGCAAGACTTGGTCTTACAGCCATGGCTTTTGCTCTTTCAATAGGAATTATCCTAGGCAGTACTGCAGCTCTTATGAGAAACAAGTGGCCTGATAGAGTGATTGTGTTTTCTCAACACTCTTTACTGCTGTTCCGAGTTTTGTTTTAGCTACACTGCTACTTCTAATATTCTCAATTAAGCTTGGTTGGGTTCCTGTTTGGAGTGCAACAGAGACACACTACCTGCTACCGGTTATGGCTCTTGCTGCATACCCAATGGCTTACACAACCCGTCTTTCAAAGACCAGCATGCTGGATGCTCTTAGTCAGGACTATGTCAGAACAGCCAAATCCAAGGGTGTTCCAAAATGGAAGATTATCTTCAAGCATGCTTTGAAGAACTCACTTATACCCGTAATTACTTATGCAGGACCACAGATAGCCTACATAATCACAGGATCAATGGTAGTTGAGACAGTTTTTACTGTTGGCGGAATTGGAACAAAGTTTGTTAGTGCGATCAATAACCGTGATTACACACTTATTATGGCAACAACTATCTTCTTGGCCACACTTATGGTTATTGCAACCATGATCTGTGACATTTTGTACAAGCTTGTTGACCCGAGAATTAAGTACGAGTGATTGGGAGGAAGAAAAATGGAGAAAGATAAAATGCCAAAGAAAAACCTTCTAAGCGCTCAGTTGAATCTCTCTAAGTTCAGTTCATACATGTTTGAGAAGGCAACAGATGAAGAGAAGAGACAGCAGGATGTAATGAGTGAGAGTACAACATTCTTGAAAAGCTTGAGTTCATGCTTTCAGCTGACGACAACGCTATCTTCGCAGCTTACAACTCAGGAAGCATTGATTTTGCAGATACAGTTCCTACAGACGCTGTTGCAGAGCTCATCTCTTCCAACAACCCAGAGTTCCATGTTGTTGACGAACTCGGAACATACTATGTTGCATTTAATGCAAAGAGCTCACTCTTTGAAGGCAAGACTGCTGCTCAGGCTGCCTGCATGAGAGAAGCTTTCTCAATCCTGATTGACCGTGACTACATTGTTGAGAATATTGGCCAGACAGGCCAGATTGCTGCAAACGCATTTATCCCACTCGGAATGGCTGACGGTAACGGTGGCATCTTCAAGTCAGAAGCTGTTTCACAGGGTTACTACGATCCGTATGCAATCAACAATGATCCGAAGGGAACAGTTGCCAAGGCTATTTCTCTTCTAGAGGCAGCAGGTTACAAGTTTGAGAACGGTAAGCTCTCTTCTTCAACACCTATTTCTGTCACATATCTTACAAATACAAGCTCCGGTCATATTGCAATTGCTGAATCTATCCAGCAGGACCTCGCAGCTATCGGAATTAACCTTTCTATTGAGGAAAGAGACTGGAACGTCTTCCTTGATGAGAGAAAGCAGGGTAACTTCGACTTTGCTCGTGAAGGTTGGATTGCAGACTTCAATGACCCAATCAACATGCTTGAGATGTGGACAACAAACTCTGGTAACAACGACTGCCAGTTTGGTCGCTAAGCCTTATCTGTTAATTGAGTCAGAGCCGTGGGAAACCGCGGCTCTTTTTTGTCTATAGAATCTAAGAGTTTGGTTGGGATATAAATATCAAAATAATAATAATTAAGCTTGTTTCAGCTTGTTATTATCAAAAACTTATTCTATATTTGAAATATGAAAATAGATGGAAGTCTTTTGGATACAGAGATTCTCAAAGAGATAGGTTTAAGAATAAAAGCCTGTAGAATCAGAAAAGAGTGTACTCAGGCAGAGCTTGCTGAAAAAGCGGGAGTATCAAAAGGTACGGTTTCAAATGCTGAAAAGGGAGAGAGTATTCAGATGGGAAGCTTTCTCAGAATCCTTAGAGAGTTGGATTGTGTTGACTCTTTGGACGTCCTTCTTCCAGAAGCAGAACTAAGTCCTATGCAGCTTATTCAATCAAAGAATGAAAAAATCCGTCAGAGATTCAGAAACAGAAAAAAAGTGGAAGAGTCCTTTACTCAGGGTTGGAAATGGGGAGATATGAATGAAGACTAATGCCGAAGTTCGTCTATGGGGAACCACAATAGGTGCTGTCTCCCTTGATGAGGATGATAGAATTGCCTCGTTTGAATATAACCCTTCCTTTTTAAGAAGTGGTATAGAGCTTTCTCCTATTGCCATGCCTCTTAGTAATTCGGTCTACAGATTCCCAAACCTCTCATACGAAACATACCATGGACTTCCGGCCATGCTCTCGGATTCTCTTCCGGATAAGTTTGGAAACACACTTATAGATGTCTGGCTCTCAGAGCATGGAAGGCTTCCGGGAAGTTTCAATGCAGTTGAGAGACTGTGTTACACAGGAAAAAGAGGAATGGGTGCTCTGGAGTACTATCCTGTCATATCCTCCGGCAGTGTTGATGAGGCTCTTAATGTTTCTGAACTGGTGGAACTTGCTTCAATTATTCTCAGAAGGCGAAGTAATCTGCAGACACAACTGGTTCAAAGCGGGCTCTCCAGAATTATCAGTGTAGGAACCTCTGCAGGAGGAGCAAGAGCCAAGGCAGTAATTGCATGGAATCCGAAAACAAATGAGGTCCGCTCCGGTCAGATAGATGCAGGAAGTGGTTTTGAGCATTGGATAATAAAATTCAGTGGAGTCTCCGGAAACAGAGATAGGGAAGAAGAGGATGGGGCGGATTTCGGCAGAATAGAATATGCCTACTATCTGATGGCAAAGGCATCCGGGATAAACATGATGGAGAGCAGGCTTCTTGAGGACGGAAAGAATTCCCATTTCATGACTAAGCGCTTTGACAGAAAGGATGATGGAGAAAAAATCCACATGCAGAGTCTGTGTGCCATGGCCCACATGGATTTCAACCAGGCCGGCAAATACAGTTATGAACAGGCTTTTTCAGTTCTAAATAGGATTGGGGTGCACCATAAGGACTGTGTGGAGTTGTTCAGGCGCATGGTTTTCAATGTTCTGGCATATAATTGTGATGACCATACCAAGAACATATCCTTCCTCATGGACAGACGTGGACAGTGGACTCTCTCTCCTGCATACGATGTCTGTTTTGCCTATAATCCAAATGGGCTGTGGACGTCAGGACATCAGATGACAGTGAACGGGAAGAGGTCCCGGATTTCTGATTCGGATTTTGAGGAATGTGCAAGGAAGGGTAACCTGTCATCAAGGGAAATCAGAAATGCCATATCAGATGTGAAATCTGCTCTCTCAGGATGGAAAGACTTTTCTATAAGAGCAGGTCTTGATGAGATGAGAGCTCAGGAAATTTACAGTATAATCAAGCCTATAGGGTAAATAGGAGGGAAGAATGCTGAAAACAACAGGAACAGTCATATCTGTCAGAACTCAGATTTGATTCAAGGTGAATACTAAAGCTTTGAGAACAAGCCCGGTGGATGGAGCCCGTTTTCCACACATTGTGAAAGTCAGATACAGCGTTGACGGTAAGGAATATACTAAAAGAAAATGGTATGGTGTGTCTTCTCAGATCCCTCAGGAAGGAGGCGCTGTGACTATTCTTTATGAAGAGAACAATCCGAAAAAGATTCAGATAAGTATGCCTTGAGTGTGGTCTATCTCATGCTGGACAATCTGGGCGGTAAAGCCCTCAAGGGTTCTTATTCTCTGGCAGAATTTTTTATTTAGGAACAAAACTTCTATGCTTTTATAACGTCTTGTTTTTCTTTGGCCCTTAAGAGAAAGACACCCTTCCTGGGCAGTATAGGTTTCTTCTGATGAGCTGATTATCTGTGGGTTGAACATGACAGTATAAGAGCCGTCTTCCTCTTTGAAGATGATTGCTTTTTTCTGTACACCAATCATATTTGCTGCTATGCCCACACACTCATTGCTGTGTTCTTTCAACGTGTCCATAAGGTCGTCATACAGGAACATGTCTTCCTCAGTGCAACTTCTCGCTGTGTATTATTTCTCTTACCATAATCAATCATTTTATCTTCTCTTTTCCCAAATGCAAGACATGGAAGTTGGTATTTATGCATGCAGTGATGTATGATTGGATTATGAGCATGCCACAGATTATCAGAGATGACAAAGATCTTGAGAACTGGAATGAAAGACGGGAAGAAATTCGTTCTCTTTTCAGGCATGAAATGTTCGGTACTACACCGGACATCAGTTTTGACAGTGAGTCCTGTGTCTGCCTTGAACATCTTAAGTTTGAAAATGGTATGGAGAGGTACCTCTACGGCCTTTGTTTCACCAAAGGCTCTTCTTACTGCGGTCTGAAATTTACAGTAACCTGTAAGACTGACCGGAAAGACAAGCCTGTTGTTCTTTACATAAACCCTTTCTCCCATAATCCAAAAGTCTACTCAAATACTGTCTTCAGTTTTAAGGACTACGACAAAGGAGGCGTTTTTCCTGCCTTCCGTCTGGCTGAAGAAGGATTTGTCGCAGTTGACTGTTTTGTTGATGAACTGAGTGCAGACTCTCCTGTGTACACCACACATGACATTCTTTACATGTATCCTCCCGGAGACTGGTGCACCATAGGTGCCTGGGCATGGGGAGCACAGAAGGTGGCCTCCCTTCTTTCCTCTTTGGGTTTCACGTCAAGGGAGATAAATGTAAGTGGCTTCTCCCGTGGCGCGAAGACGGCATTGTGGGCTGGAGCCCAGTATCAGATATTCACATCTGTTTACGCATGTAATCCCGGCTGTTGTGGTGCTGCCATATTCAGAGGAAAGGGCGGTGAGCGGATAAAGGATATTACGGAGCGCTATCCATACTGGTCATGTGATGGTTTCAAAAAGTACTCAGGTAAAGAAGAAACTCTTCCATTTGACCAGCACATGCTGCTGGCCCTGATAGCTCCAAGACCTCTCTATGTCAGCAGTGCCATTGAAGATACCTGGTCGGACCCTGAGAAGGAATTTGAAGGCTGTGCACTTGTAAGCGCTTTTCATGAGAAATTGGGTTACAAGGGACTTGGTACATCAGTATTCCCTCCTCTGGGAAAGGTGCTGAGTGGAGATATTCTTGGCTACCATGTCAGAGAGGGAGATCATGATTGTAATTCTTTTGACTGGAGCTGTGTAATTGAATTCTTGAAAAACAGAAAAGGGGGTACGGTATGAGAATTGGAGTACTTGGAACCGGAAGAATTGCCCGGAAAGTCTGTCTTACGCTTAAAGCAATGGAAGAAATAGAATGCTACGCCGTGGCTTCAAGAACACTGGAGAAGGCAGAAGCATTCCGTTCTGAACTGGGTTTTGAGAAAGCCTATGGAAGCTATGAGCAGATGGTTGAAGATCCGCTTGTTGAGCTTGTATACATAACGTCTCCCCATTCCCACCACTATGAGCATATGATGCTCTGTCTTCGTCATGGAAAGCCAGTTATCTGTGAAAAATCTTTTACTGTAAACGCAGAGCAGGCTGAGATAGTAAGAGAATATTCAAGAAAACATGGAATCTTTGTAGCTGAGGCCATCTGGACCAGATACATGCCTTCCAGACAGATGATTCTGAACATATTCAACAGTGGTGTTATAGGAGAAGTGAAGGCTCTTAGTGCAAATCTCTTCTACAGTGTAGCAGACAAGGAGAGGCTGCGTGAGCCTTCTCTTGCAGGAGGGGCACTTCTGGATGTTGGAATTTATGGGATTAACTTTGCTTTGATGAACTTTGGCTCAGATATAGTGAAGATTGACAGTTCTGTTCAAAAGACAGATCTGGGAGTGGATGCAAATAACTTCATAACCATTCATTATGCTGACGGAAGACTGGCAAATATCTCAAGCGGTATGTACTGCATTTCAGATAGGCAGGGGGTATTTTATGGGACAAAAGGCTATGTCATAGTTGAAAACATAAACAATCCTGAATCTATATCTGTCTATGATTCTGAGCATGAACTTGTTAGTAAAACAGTCGTTCCTCCTCAGATAAGCGGTTACGAATATGAATTCAGAGAGTGTGTGAACGCCATAAGAGAGGGAAGGACAGAGTCGTGGTCCATGCCTCTTGATGAGACTGTGAATGTCTTGAGGATTATGGATGGAATAAGAAAAGACTGGGGACTTAAGTATCCTATGGAGAAATGAATATGTTCCGTGAAATGAGAAGAAACAGGCAACAGGTTTCAGAAGAGGAGTGTAAACGCATCCTTTGTGAGGAAAAACGCGGTGTTCTGGCTGTTTTGGGGGATGAGGGGTATCCGTATGCGGTCCCGATTAACTTTTTGTATGACAGAGAGAGTAACCGGATATTCTTTCACTGCTCAAGGGAAGGCCATAAGCTGGATGCCATTAAAAGATATGATAAGGTGTGTTTTACCGTCCACGACAGCGGTTATCAAAAAGAAGATTGGTCATACTATGTCACAAGCGTGGTTGTGTTTGGTAGAGCTTCTATCATGGAGGAAGGGGAAGAAAAATATAACATCTGCAGGAGATTCGGAGAGAAATACATTCCGACAAAACCTGAGCTTGAAGACGAGATGAATAGAGCCTATGCAAGAGTAAACATGGTTTGTATAAGCATAGAACACATGACAGGGAAGCTTGTCCATGAAAAATAAAAGAGTGGTGGCTGTCAGTGCCTGTCTTCTTGGTTTCAACTGCAGGTACGACGGAAAGAACAATAAAAATGAAAGCGTTCTGCAGTTAACTGAAGGCTGCACAGTTGTTCCTCTCTGCCCTGAAATAGAAGGAGGTCTTCCTTGCCCAAGAACCCCTGCTGAGATAGTCAGTGGCCGAGTTGTAACTAAAGACGGAGTAGATGTAACAGGGCCTTTTAAGGAAGGGGCTGAAAAGTGCTTTCATAGAGTTCTTGAGAGTAAGCCAGACTTTGTTGTTCTCAGTAGCCTCAGTCCTTCCTGTGGTGTTAATCAAATCTATGACGGAAGTTTTTCTGGCCTGAGGATTAAAGGATCTGGCGTCTTTGCTTCTCTTTTGAAAGAGGCTGGAATAACTGTAATTGATAGCTTTAGTATTAGGCACTCTTTAGAGGGGGATCTTCCAAGAATCATGGAGCTTTACAAAGAGGCCAGAGTTTTTATGGCTGAGCATGGAAACCCAAACCAGTGGGGACCAACTAACTGGCCACCTGAGAGCCATATCAGAGAAGATATAAGAAGAGAGAAGAGCTATGTCAGTTTGTATAGAGGAGAGATAGTGGGAACTTTCTATTTTGACTTCGGAACAGATATAGAGCCAACATACAGGAAGATAGAAGGCGGAGAGTGGAAAGGACCAAGTAGCTATGGGGTGGTTCATAGAATAGCCACCGATTCCGGTTTCAGAAGCGTTGGCAGGTTCTGTCTCGAGTGGGCCTATAGCAGATGTGAAAGTTTAAGGATAGATACCCACCCTGACAACTCTATTATGCAGAAACTACTTGAGCGCTGTGGCTTTGTTAGGCGTGGGATAATTCATGTAGAGGAAGACGCTTATCCACGTTTTGCATACGAGCTGTTTTAAGGTTTTGGTTTATTTCTTTTTTTGTTGACAAAGTGATATATCGATAATAAATTATTTATTGGCAATAATTATGAATCAAGCACGGGAAAACCAACGATTTTAATCGTGTGAGTAGGTCAGTTAGAGAGGTAAAAAATGGATCTTAAACTCAAAGACAAAGTAGCACTTGTTACCGGCGGTACAGGTGGAATTGGTAGCGCAATTGTTAAGGGCTTCCTCGCAGAAGGTGCAAAGGTTGCTTTCTCATCAACAAGCCAGGAAAAAGTTGATAAGCTTCTCGCTGAACTTTCAGAGTACAAGGGAAAGGTTGCAGGTTTTGTAGCTGACCTCAGAAAAGAAGAGGAGATTAAGGGCTTCATAGACAATGCAAAGGCTCATTTCGGAACATTTGATATTGTTGTTCCAAACGCAGGTTATGAAGGAAAGGCACATCCTGTTCAGGATATGACACTGGATCTCTTCGAGCAGACATACATGCTGAACGTCTTTGCTGTTATGCTTACCATGAAGTATGCAGCTCCAACCCTCATTGAAAAGAAGAAGGGTGCAGTTGTTGTAGTTGCTTCTGCAGCAGCTTATGAGCCAACAGCTGGAAACAGTGCATATGTTTCTTCAAAGTATGCAGTAGCTGGTCTTACAAAGTGTGTTGCTCTTGAGCTTGGTCCTGTAGGAATTCCTGTAAACTATGTTTGCCCAGGTCCTGTAGATACTCCTATGATGCTCAGAATTGAAAAAGACTTCTTCGGTGACACCATGACTCACGAAGAGGCTATGGCTATGCTTGCTGGCACGTATGCCATGGACAAGCGTTATGCAAAGCCGGAAGAAGTTGCAAACGCAGTTCTTTACCTCTCTTCAGAGGTTTCAGCCCACACAGCAGGTATGGGAATGCATGTAGACTCAAAGGTCTCTGCAACAAGCTGAGGTTTTCTGATTTTATTATCCGGCCTTGTCCTGTTTGGCAAGGCTTTTATTATGTTTTATTATTTAAGGGCTGATCAGTATTGTTAGAATGAAAAATAAAGATGGAGGTAAGCATGCTTATTATTGAGAATCTTACAAAAACCTATGGAGAGAAGAAGGCAGTAGATAATCTGTCATTGCACATTGGAAAGGGAGAAATCTATGGATTCATAGGTCATAACGGTGCAGGCAAGACCACTACCATCAAGGCTTGTGTGGGCATTCTGAATTTTGACAGCGGAAAAATAACCATAGACGGCATAAATGTGGCTGAGAACAGCCTGGAGAGCAAAAAACGCATAGCATATATACCGGATAATCCGGATGTATATGAGTTTATGTCAGGTGTACAGTATCTTAACTTCATCTCAGACATTTTTGAGGTTCCTCTCGACAAGAGGGAAGAGAAGATAAAAAAATATGCTGAAATCTTTGAGTTGACAGAAGATCTGGCGAACAGCGTGCGCTCCTATTCTCACGGAATGAGGCAGAAGCTTGCAGTAATTGCCGCTCTTATTCATGAACCAAAACTGATTATAATGGATGAGCCGTTTGTAGGTCTGGATCCTAAAGCGGCATTTCTCCTGAAGCAGATTATGAGAGAACATTGCCAGAACGGAGGAAGTATCTTCTTCTCAACCCATGTTCTTGAGGTTGCTGAAAAGCTCTGTGACAAGATAGCAATCATCAAGGAAGGGAAACTCGTCAAGAGCGGCACCATGGAAGAGGTTAAGGGAGACGAGTCTCTTGAGCAGGTGTTCCTGGAGCTTGAAGAAAAAGAGGAGGACTGATATGAGATTCAGAGCTCTTGTAAGAAAGGAACTGCTTGAGGCCTTCCGCTCGTTCTTTTGGGAGCAGAAAACCGGAAAAAGAAGAAAACCGTCCGGGCTGATTATGTTCGGTGTACTCTATGTTCTAATTCTTTTCAACCTGATAAGGATGTACTCGGGTTTCTTAGGTTCCATAGCTGCCTCATGGCTCTCTCACGGTTATTCTGATGCATACTTTGCGTTTGCAATCATCATATCTTCCGTGCTCAGTCTTTTCCTTTCGGTAATAATCATCTATTCGTCATTGTTCATGTCCAAGGACAATTCCGTCATGCTTTCACTCCCAATCAGGCCGTATGAGATTCTTCTCTCTCGTCTGTGCTCCATTTACTTGTTCACATTTGTATTCACAGCCCTGGGTCTGATTCCTGCCTTTGTAATATATGCAAAGAATGCTCCGGTAACTTTCATCAGCGCGGTGACCTTCGGCCTTTGTCTTTTTTTGCTTCCCGCAGTAGTTCTCTCCATATCGACACTGTTTGGATATCTGATTGGTCTTGTAACCGCACGGATGCGTCATAAACAGGCAGGAATCATGATTATCACTGCGATTGGAGTCATGTTCATATCCTTTGGCTTCGGAACCATTTCCGGTTCAGCCGCCTCAGGGCTGTTGGAAGGCAGTGTTCCAACATCCTTCCTGTCTGTCTTGAAGGGTTCTGTAAATCCTCTGGGTCTTGCAGGAAGGGCCTTTGCCGGAAGTGTAAGCTCTCTAATTTTTTTCCTGGTTATCAGTCTAGTCTTTATCTGCGCAGTTACAGTTTTGGTTGGAAGATCTCTTGTACGTATTTTGGGAATAACTGAGAAACAGAAGAAAGTTAAATTCAAGGCAGAGATGATTCGCTCAAATAGCATTAAGAAGGCTCTCTTTGAAAGAGAGAGGAGAAAGGTCTTCTCAAACGCTATTTATGTTATGAACTGCATGTTGGGAAGCATTATGGCTCTTATAGGCGCTGTGGCCCTTCTTATCTTCTCAGGAAAAATCAGGGCTGTTCTTTCTGGTTTTACAGTTCCCGTGTCCATTATAAGCGGGGCTCTGTGTGCCATGGCTTCAATGAACGACATAACTGCTCCTTCAGTTTCTACAGAAGGAAATAGTATATGGATTTTACGCAGCCTCCCTGTGAGAACTGAAGAGATTCTGAACTCAAAGATAAGGTTTCATTTTATCTATACCTTTGTTCCTTTCCTGCTTTTGCAGATAAGTGTCAGTGTGACTTTCCCGCTTTCCATTGTGCAAGCTATCATTTCTCTTGCAGTTATGGCACTTTATATTCTTGTTGTTGCCTTCCTAGGGCTTTTCAACGACTTGAAGCATGGAGACACCTCTTATATCAATGAGGCTGTTGCCATAAAGCAGAGCATGTCTGTCCTCTTCTCTCTGGGAGAGGCCATGGTTCTTGCTGCTTTGATCCTAGTTCCTTCAATTGTTTTCATGGGTAGAATCAATGGGTACCTGCTCACTGGTATTTATGGCTTTGTGCTCTGTGTTCTTTTCATTCTTCTTTTCTCATGGATGAAGAGAAAGGGAAAAGAGCTTTTCTGCACTCTGTAAGGTGTATCCATGAAGGTTTACGGAGACACTACTGATCAAACTCTCTTTGTTTATGTATGTGATAAAGAAGAGCTTGGTAGCGCCGAAAATGTGTACTCATCTCTTTGCTCTCTCACTGAAAGAAGAGACTTTGGAGTGCTTGTGTATGGAGTTAATTCATGGTTTGAAGATCTCTCTCCGTGGGAGGCCCCGCCAGTGTTTGGCAAACAAGCATTTGGAAGTGGAGCAGAGAAGACTCTCTCTGAGATAATCGGTGTTTTAGAGCCCTATATTTTTGAAGGTAAGACTATATACATCTGTGGTTACTCACTAGCCGGCCTCTTTACTCTCTGGGCTTCAACCCAAAGCCCTGTCTTCTCCGGTGTCTGTGCTGCCTCTCCTTCAGTGTGGTTTCCATCTTGGTTGAGTTTTGTAGAGAAGAATCCTGTTAAGGCTTCAAAAGTGTACTTAAGTCTTGGAGACAAGGAAGAGAAGAGTAAGGACCCTGTTATGGCTACGGTTGGGCAGTGCATGAAAAAGCAGTATGAGAAGCTACTTAAAGAAGGGAAGAACTGCTATTTTGAATTAAATAGAGGGAACCATTTTACTGATGCTGATTTGAGGGTAGCTAAGGGAATGGCTTGGCTTTTAAATACAGAGCCTCAGCGCTGAACATTTCCAAGCCTGTCTGCCCAGGCTTCCCATGGGGTGTTGTAGTAGTTTTTAGCCATCCATCTGCCTAGCCTGTTGTTCATCCTGGAAAGTAGGTTCCACGTAGTTGATGGAAAAGCAATCAAAGGTATGAACAAAGGTCCAAGAATCCTACTCTGTATGCTGTGGCCCAGTTCATGTTTCTGCGTGTTTTCCCAGCTATTAAAACGCATATAAATATCTCTGAAGAAGATGAACTCTCCGCATGAGAAACAGGTGTAGAAGCTGTTGTGGTGAACATACCTTCTTCTTTCTTTTTTATCCAGAAACTCTGTCCTGTGTAGAAGCATGAAAAACAGAGCAGAAATGCTCTGCGGTAGTTCCCACGTTATTGAGAGCAGAAAGATAAAAAACTTCTTCAACTTCATAATAAAAAGGCAGAGGCCGTAAATTCATTATACGAAAATACGACCTCTGCAGGAAGTTTAGTTTAGTGGAAACCTGGTACATTTCCAGGTCTGCTACTTGTGCCACTAGTTGAAGAGTAGACATAGGAAGAGAGTGTAATTGATCCCTTGTTTGTCCCTCCACTTACTGTCGGAAGAGAGTAGTACAGACCGTTGTAGGCTGTTCCACCTGTTGCTGTAGTTCCGCTGTACAGTGTGTATGTACTGCCTTTCTTCAATCCTGAAGCAGAAATGATAGCTGTGTAGTTTGAGTAACTTGAAGAGATATCTGCAGCAAAGACAACGTTTGATGAAGAATCTTTGATAGCAAATGTTCCTGAAGTTCCCAAGTTAGAAGCGCTGATTACCAGAGCTCCCTGTGTGCAGGCAGAGGATGAAGGAGTAGATACTGGGCCATTGCCACTGTAGAGGCCAAGTACTGTACCTCCTGTGATGGAAAGAGTTCCGTCACAGTCAAAAGCTCCACCATCATTACTTGTTGAGATTGCGTATACAACGCCACCTGAGATAGTTATGTCTCCGTTTGAGTCTATGCAGTCCTGCTGGGTAGCTTTTGCATGAACATAGCCGCCTGAGAACACTATCTCTGCTTCCCCATCGTAGCTGGCATTTATGCTGTCATCTGTGGAATTGATGTAGATAGTTCCACCCTGAATGTAAACAGCTCTCTTACCTTCAATACCTTCAGGTGAGCACTTCTTGGCCTCCTGAGTAGTAACTCCGTTTGCATCTACTATGCTGTATGTGGCAGATGTTTCCTCTACAACATTTCCTGTGGTAGTTATGGTAATTGTGCCGCCAGTAATGAGCACGTAAGGGTTCGGATCATCGGAAGTGTCTGTAGTAGTTGCATCATCCTCTATATCCCACTTTGCAGTAATAGCCTTGCTGTAAGAAGTAATCTCTATGGTTCCGCCGTTAATGATTATATAGCCTTCACTCGGGGTGTCAGTGCTTTCTTCGCCTTCAACCACTATTCCACGGCTTTCATTGTTGGTGTTGCTGCCGCTGACATTTATGGTCAGTGACCCACCATCCATGATAAAGCCGTTAACAGCTCTTATTCCGTCCCTACCGCTGGTGGAAGAGAGTTTGTATGTGCCGCTGATAATCCTTACATAGTCCTTTGAAGCTATGCAATGCTTATAATTCTGTGTTATAGAGAGACTTCCGTTACCACTGAGAATCAGTGAGCCCTTGCTGTACAATGTTCCCTTTGAGTCGGAGCCCAGTGCCCAAGTCTTCGTTAATTCAGCGTCCTCATCTGGAGTTCCTGAGTAGGTAGATGTGTAGTAATCAGTACCTTCTTCCTCACTGTAGCCAGTTCCATAGCTTCTGCCGTCAACAAGGGTATTAGTTCCATTCAGGTAGACAAATGTATTCTTTACCTCTCCCTTAACCTCAATGCACGGGTAGTTCCCGCTGGAGATAGAAACACCGTTGAGGTACAGGCCTACATCATAGTCTGCTGTTTTCTTAATCAGAAGGGAGCCATTTGTAACTGAGCCAGAGATGATGAAGTTAATATCTCCTTCATATTCTTTGCAGTTGATAGTGATTAGGCCATCGGAGGCAGTAGAAATCTTTAATGTACTTTCAATTGTGGAAGTATTGTATGTTGAATTGTCTGTGCTCCATGTACCGTCTGAGAGATTGACATACACTGTCAGGTCCCAGTCTTGCTCTGAGTAGGAGTCTTCATCAGATTCAATGCTTCTGGTTGTATCTGAATACACGGTGCCGGTGGTTGAAGTAGATGTTGAGGTTGTTGTTAAAGAGACCTCAGAGCTGCAACCAACTGTAAACGCAAGACAGACAATTGTAATAATTAAGAAAAATTTGGAAATATGCTTATTCATGGCTTTCCTCCTTTTGAAGATGTGTAATCTTATTCCCAATAGTGTTTAAAAACGGAGTGAATCACACATTTCTTCACAGTTCTTTACTTTTCTTCACAGAAGGGAGTTTGAATCTGTTGTCCTTAAAGGCGTAGTACCCTTTGCATAATTCAAACTCTTTGTATGGAGAGAAGGTAGTTAGCTTTGTCTTCTTTTCGGGATTATTAGCTAGAGCCACAAAGCTTTGGTTGATTCTCAAATCAAGCATGATTTCCGGTGAGTATGAAGAAGGGGAGAGGCACCAGGAGAGTAGGCGCTTGGTTAGGCAAATATCGTTAGCTACAGTGCCTTGTGTTTCATCGAACACAGAAGAGAGTAGCTTTGGTCCAAGCCCCAGGGACATCTTCCTGTTTCCCAGAAGAGATTTCCTGACTAGCTCTTTTCTTCTCTCGGCCTTTTCCATGTACTCCTGGGCTTCTTCTTTCAGCCCTTCCTTCTGCTTTAGCTCAGCCTTTATTTCGTTGATAATGGCAAAGGCAAAGTTACTGTTTCTTCTTTCCTCTGTTTCTTTAATGTCAGCCATGGTCTTGTCTGCGTCAGAAATGGCAATCAGATACTTTCTTATTCCGCTTGCTTCTCTGAAGTTTATGGAAAGGTCTTTACAGATCAGGGCCAAGTCCGGCTCAGAGATAAATGGGCACAGGGAGGAGAGAAAGATAAAAAAGCGCTTACGTGCAATTTTGCTTCTTGCAAACACTGCTCTGAGTAGCATAACCGGAGCGCTGTTGTTATCAGAAAGAACCCGGGACTCAATCTCGGTTCCATACCTGTGTTCAGACTCATAGAGCATGTCTATGCCGCCTTCTATTTCAGCAATAGACAGGTTTCTGTTTTCTCTGGTTTTCATTCTGTAAAAAGAAGAGAGTCTGTTCTTGAGTGTTTTCCTTATGTAGATGGAAAAATCTCCGCCTTGGAAGCTGAGAAGTATGTCCTCCACATACGGCTTCAAATATAGAATGAAATCTGAGGCGTCTTCTTCCTTCATCCCGAATTCGGTCTGAGGTAGGAAATAAGAAATTATCAGAACTTCGTTGGTCAGGTGCTTTTCCAAGTCCCTGCATTCATTATCGGCTCTGTGTTTTTTACACAGCGCCTGAAATCTGATAATACTGTCCGATAAGCTACTGTCAGTAAGAAAAGATTTCATACTTCTTCCTCCTTAGTTTTTTTTCGGAGATTAGCACCGATTTTTTTGCAACTGGGAGGAAAAATTAGGAAATGGAAGCTTCAAAATGACGATTTTTATTAAAAGGTGTTGGAAAAAGAAAAACCCCGTTATGGAATCATAACAGGGTTCTGTAACACAAAAATACTGATCTTATTTGGCAAGTGTCTTCTTGGCCTGATCGCAGAGAGCCTTGAAAGACTCCTTGTCCTCAATTGCCATGTTGGAAAGAACTTTTCTGTTCAGATCAATGTTTGCAAGCTTGAGAGCGTGCATGAACTGTGAATAGTTCAAGCCTTCAGCCTTAACACCGGCAGAGATTCTGGCAATCCAGAGTTTTCTGAAATCTCTCTTCTTCTCTTTTCTGCCACGATAGGCATACTGTCCGGCCTTTGCTACGGCGTCTTTTGCAATACGGTTATTGGTAGATCTTCTTCCCCAGTAACCCTTGGCAAGCTTCATAATCTTCTTGCGTCTGTCTTTGTGTTTTGTTCCGTCAACTGCTCTTGGCATATGTCTACCTCCTCATCAATCATAAGGAAGCATGACTCTGACTTTCTTTGCTTCCGATTCGTGAAGAATACCTGTAGCGCGGAGATTTCTCTTACGCTTTGTAGTCTTCTTTGTGAGGATATGACGGAGACCCTGCTTCTTGTATCTTACCTTGCCGGTTCCTGTCACGCGGTAGCGCTTTGCAGCTGCGCGTCTTGTTTTCATCTTGGGCATATTTCACCTCTACTTCACGACCGGGAACAAGATACCCCGGGACGTTGCTATTTACACTCCATACGGAGATGTTTACTTCTTTTTGGCAGGGGAGAGCATCATGCTCATGTTCCTACCTTCCATCATAGGACGACTGTCAAGATTGAACGAAATTCCCTTTTCAGTCAAGGCTTCAAGAATCTTTTCAAGAACGTCTCTTCCAAGCTCAGTGTGGGCAAGCTCTCTTCCTCTGAAGCGGATAGTAACCTTGCACTTATCTCCACCGGAGATGAATTCTCCAATGGCCTTAGTCTTGGTCTCAAGATCATGTGTGTCAATCTTGGGCTGCATGCGGATTTCTCTGACCTTAACTATGGTCTGATTCTTCCTGGCTTCTTTCATGCGCTTTTCCTGCATGTATCTATACTTTCCGTAGTCTGTAATCTTACAAACGGGTGGGTTTGCTGTCGGAGATATTTCAACCAGATCCAAACCTGCCTCTTCAGCGAGAGCCAGAGCGTCAAAGAAGGACATAACGCCCTTCTTATTGTTTTCATCATCCAGTACAAAGACTTCCTTTGCATGGATCTGCCTGTTAATTCTTAATTCCTTTGTTGCAGCCAAGTGCCAAACCCCTGTAAAAATAAAGACTTGAAAATGTTCTTTTCAGCCAAGGTAGAATATAGCATTAAAAAAGCGGGCATTGCAAGTATTGCAACTCCCGCTCTTTAAAATAAATATCCGTAATTTTATCAGGCCTGGCCAGCACTGCCGAGAACATCTCTGTTCTTGTGCATGTACATTTCCTTAAGAGCCTCTCTTGCTGGTCCAAGATACTTTCTCGGGTCAAATTCACCCGGCTTCTCATCAAGAACTCTGCGGATTGTTCCAGTCATGGCAAGTCTTCCGTCGCTGTCAATGTTAATCTTACAAACAGCACTCTTTGCAGCCTGTCTGAGCTGATCCTCAGGAATACCAACGCTGTCTTTGAGCTTTCCGCCGTGCTCGTTAATCATCTTAACAAACTCCTGCGGTACTGAGCTTGATCCGTGAAGAACAATCGGGAATCCAGGAAGCTTCTTTTCAATCTCTGCGAGAATGTCAAATCTGAGTGGAGGTGGAATAAGGATTCCGTCTGCATTTCTCTTGCACTGTTCCGGTGTGAACTTGTTAGCACCGTGGCTTGTTCCAATAGAAATAGCAAGTGAATCAACTCCTGTCTTCTGGACAAAATCAATTACATCTTCAGGCTTTGTGTAGTGGCTTTCTGCAGCCTGTACTTCATCTTCAATGCCTGCGAGAACTCCGAGTTCTCCTTCAACTGTTACATCAAACTGGTGTGCATACTCTACAACGCGCTTTGTAACTGCAACGTTTTCCTCATATGGAAGAGCAGAACCATCAATCATGACTGATGAAAAACCATTGTCAATGCATTCTTTACAAACTTCAAAGCTGTTGCCGTGGTCAAGATGAAGAACAATTGGAATATCATAACCCAGTTCGTGGGCATATTCGCATGCTCCTCTTGCCATGTTTCTCAGGAGATTGATGTTAGCATAATCTCTAGCACCTCTTGAAACCTGAAGAATAACGGGTGATTTGGTTTCAACACATGCCATAATAATTGCCTGCAACTGCTCCATATTATTGAAGTTGTAAGCAGGAATTGCGTAACCGCCCTTGACGGCCTTTGCAAACATGGCTCTTGTGTTGACCAGTCCAAGGTCTTTATACGATGTCATATCTGTAAACTCCTTACCGGAATAGTAAACCACATTTTTTTTCAGAGGTCAATGAAAGCTTGCAGACAGCCATGGTTCACTGTTTTCATCTAATCTGTTAATATCTAATCATGAATCAAAAAAGGCTTATTCTAATCCTTTCAATAGTACTGCTGCTCTCTATCTCTGTGTTAGTATATTTCTTTGCGTTTAAAGAAGTTATCTTTGTAACAGATGCTAGTTGGGACCTGTTGGAACCAAAAGAAGAGATGAATAAGCTACGCCTATCTTTAGCTTTAAAAGGCAGAAAACTCACAATAATAGACTTTGAAGGTTTCTTCTCTTCTTATGAGAATTATGAGGGTAGTTGTTTTCTATTAATCCTCTCTCCAGTCTCTTCAGCAGCAGCTGTGACTGAAGGCTTAGAACTAAGCTCAGAGTTTGACTGTGTTGTGGTAGGACTAGGAGCAAAAGATGACTATTCAGTTTTTGATATGGTTCTTAAATCCTACACAGTAGAGCCACCAGAAGGCACGGTGGACTACAGATACAGCGCAAATACTGATAGTAAAAATATTTACAGGCCACTACTGACTGAGAGTATTATTCCAATAATCAACCTTTCAAAAGAAGAAATTCACGGAACAGAAGGAGTTCTTGTTTATGGGCTTAGATGAGAAGTATTTTGATCACATTTTTTCTTCTTTCAAGGAAGCTCTGGATAAAAGGGGAAAAGTCCTCCCTGCTGTGAGCTATGTAGCCATAACTCAAAATGAGCCTTACTGCGTTCTAATCTCAACTCTTCTCAGCCTGAGAACAAAGGACAGTGTTACTCTGGAAGCCTCTATGAGACTTTTCTCTGTTGCTTCCACGCCAGAAGAAATGCTCAAACTCTCAGCTGCTGAGATAGAAGAGCTAATTTTCCCAACTGGTTTCTATAAGACAAAAGCTCAAAGAATACTGGAAGTAAGTGAAATACTTGTAAAGGAATACGGTGGGAAGGTTCCTTCTGATTTAGATAAACTTCTGGCCCTTCCTGGAGTTGGAATAAAGACAGCCAATCTGACACTTAATCTTGGTTTTGGAATAGACGCCATCTGTGTGGACTGCCATGTTCACCAGATTTCAAATAGGCTTGGGTGGATTAAAACCAAAACTCCTGAGGAGTCAGAGAAGGTCCTTCAGACAGTCATGCCCAGAAGGTTTTGGATTCCTCTGAATGAGCTCTTAGTTTCTTACGGTCAGGAAATCTGTACAAGCGTCTCTCCAAAGTGTTCTGAGTGCCCAGAAAACTCCCGCTGTCCAAAGACAGGAGTTACTCACTCAAGGTAACAAAGTTTGAATAAACTCTCTCGCTTAGCTCTTCCACGCTCAAGTTCAGCACCTGAGAGGCACATTCGTAAGTGTAGGGTATGTAGAGCGGGGTGTTGGCTCTGCCTCTCATAGGAACCGGAGCCAGGTAGGGCGCGTCTGTTTCAAGAAGAAGCCTATCTAGTGGCACAGCTTTGAGAGTATCTCTAAGCTCACTGTTTGCTTTGTAAGTGAGGTTTCCTGCGTAGCTTATGTAGTAACCCCTATCCAGCGCTGTTTTCATAACAGACATACTGCCACTGAAGCAGTGAATTATCCCACCTTTAGACGGTCCGTATTCTCTTATTATCTCTTCAGTTCTTTTATCAGCTTCTCTGTTGTGAATAATTATCTTTCTTCCCGTTTTCTCAGCATACTTCATCTGGCTTATGAACAAGAACTCCTGAATCTCCGGTGTGCCGTATTTCCAGTAGTTATCCAGTCCCGCTTCTCCCACGAACTTGACGCTGTACTTTTCTATATTTAAATAGAGAGTCTCCAGCTCTTTCTCTACTTCTTCAAGACTTCTGTTTTCAGTCTCCCAAGGACCCATGGCAGCAGCACTGAGTATGTGAGGGTAGGGGGAGGTGAGTTTTACTCTCCCTTCTATATCAGTAGCAGAGCAGCCTATATCTATACCGCCAGAGAGAGCACTCATGGCCTCAGTGGCATCCAGGCCTTTTTCAACGAGTATCTGTGCGTGAAAGTGTGAATCTATTATTTTCATCAGTTTCAATCAAGAAATTCTTTAACGCGGGAGAGGATGGTCTCTTTTACTTCTAAAAAGGAGCCTTCAAGAGTTAGACCAGCAGCTTTTGCGTGGCCGCCACCACCAAAGAGGGCAGCAAAGCTTCCTGCGTTGAAGCTACAGCTGTGGTTTGATCTAATTCCAACTTCTATAGAGTTCTCTTTGCGTTTACTGATCTTAAAGAAGAAGACAGCTTGAACGCCCTTAACAAGGGTAAGAGAAGCGTAGAGGTCATCTGAAGCTCTGGCGTTGTCCCCGTAGGTTTCAAAATCTTCTTTCTCTTCGTGGCTTATTAAAACCTTTCCGTCGTAGAAGCTTTCAACTCTGTTTATCAGCTCTCCAAGAAACTTTACCTGTGAGAGGCTTTTGCCACCGGAGATGTAGTGGTACTCATCATTCGGGACAACTCCGTGGTCGGCTAAATCTGCTACTATTCTAAGAGTTTCTCCACTATCTTCATGGAGGAACTTAAAGTAGCCACTGTCTGTTGCAAAACCTCTGAATATGTACTGGGCAACCTCTTGTGTTAAAGGCACATCTAAGGCTTTGTAGAGTTGGTAGATAAGAAGGGTTGTAGATATGCTCTTTGGAACTATATACCTGAAATCTCCAAACTCAACTCCGCTTGAGTGGTGGTCAACTACAGTAATTGTAAAGTTTTTAAAATACTCCCACTTAGTCCCGAGCCTGTCAAAAGTAGAGCAGTCTACCACAACTCCCAGAGTGTCTTTGTTTAAAATCTCTTCTGGAAGATTTTCAGTGAGTTTTTCTTTAATGAATTCTATTTCAGGCCTGAAGAACGGTCCGTCGTTTACCAGATAAACTTCTTTTCCAAGAGCTTTAAGCAAGAGGCCCATAGCCATAACTGAGTTAGCGCAGTCCCCATCCGGTGCCTCGTGACCACAGACAACTGCTCTCTTGCAGGTTTTTATGGAGTTAAGGACGGACTGTGGGGGCAGTAGAAAACTCTTCATTTTTAGCTAATATCCGGCTTCTTCTTTTTACGAACCGTGTCTTTGTCTATCTCAATTCTCTTTATCTCCTTCATGGAAGGGACATCGAACATAAGGTCTGTCATAAGGTCTTCAACAATACTTCTCAGACCTCTGGCCCCTGTTTTCTGAGTGTAGGCCATATGAGCTATCTCCTTAATGGCGTCGTCTTTAAACACGAGGTCGACATTGTCCAACTTAAGGGAGGCTACGTACTGGTTGATAATAGAGTTTCTCGGCTCAACGAGGATTCTCTGCAGGTCCTCTTCTCTCAGGTCGTTAAGGCCTACGTGGACGGGCAGTCTACCAATGAACTCGGGGATAAGGCCAAACTTAATCAGGTCATCGGGCAGGATTTCTCTGTAAAGGCTCTCAAGACTCAGGTTCTTCTTGTCCAAGATCTCCTGGCCAAAGCCCATGGCTGAGGACCCGAGGCGCTTACTGATAATCTTATCAAGGCCCACAAAGGCTCCACCGCAGATAAAGAGAATATTCTTTGTATTAATCTTTATGGTTTCCTGGTTCGGATGCTTTCTTCCACCCTGAGGTGGCACGCTCGCAATTGTTCCTTCTATAATCTTCAGAAGTGACTGCTGCACTCCTTCTCCGGAAACGTCTCGTGTGATTGATACGTTTTCGCCTTTCTTGGCAATCTTATCCACCTCATCCAAGAAGATAATCCCGTTTTCGGCAGCGGCAACATCGTCATTTGCAGCCTGAATTAGCTTAAGGAGTATATTTTCAACATCTTCTCCAACATAGCCGGCTTCAGTGATTGTTGTTGCATCCGCAATGGCAAAAGGTACATCAAGACGTTTGGCAAGGGTTCTTGCCAGAAGGGTCTTACCTGTACCGGTTGGTCCCATAATCAGAATATTTGACTTGTCCAGTTCAACGTTCTGCTGGGCAAGCTGCTTTTCATATTTGACTCTCTTGTAGTGGTTGTAAACAGCAACTGAAAGAACTTCCTTTGCCTTATCCTGTCCAATTACATACTGGTCAAGGTACTCTTTAAGTTCATGAGGAGTAGGGAGAACTTCAGGCAGTTTTGAAGCCGCCTCCTCCCTCTCTTCATCGCTGTCAGCTATCAGAATCTCTCTGCATCTGGCAACGCAGTCTGAGCAGATAGCAACTCCGTTTGGACCTGTAATCAGTCTTGCGTCCGAGGATCCGCAGAAGGAACAGTATTTGTTGTTTTTGCCAAATGCCATCTTTATTTATCCTTTTTCTCAAGGACTGTATCCGCTAGTCCGTATTCAACGGCTTCAGGGGCTGTCATGAAGAAGTCTCTCTCCATGTCCTTTGCCACATCTTCTACCTTCTTTGAACAGCTCTGTGCCAGATATTCGGTTGTAAGACGCTTGAGCCTCAGTATTTCCTTAGCATGAATGGCCACGTCTGAACTCTGGCCCTGAACACCGCCCCACGGCTGGTGAATCATAATTCTGGAAGAGGGGAGAACTACGCGCTTTCCCTTTGCTCCTCCAGCAAAGATCAGGGCAGCCATTGATGCTGCCTGACCAATACAGATGGTGGAAACTTCCGGTCTTATGTATTTCATAGTGTCATATATTGCGAGACCGGCGGTAACGCTTCCACCAGGGGAATTAATATAGAGGTTTATGTCCTTAGTAGGGTCTTCTGCTTCCAAAAACAGAAGCTGGGCAACAACCAGGTCAGCAGTTTCATCATTTATCTCACCGCCGAGGAAGATAATTCTTTCCTTCAACAGTCTGCTGTAAATGTCGTAGGCCCTCTCTCCTCTGTCTGAGCTGTCAATTACTGTAGGTACCAGATAGGATTCGGTAGTCTTGCTCATTTATCCTCTTTCTTGTTCTCTTTCCTTGCAGGAGCTTTGAACTTGTTGTTCTCAATCAGGTAATTCTTTGCTTTCTCAAACTTTACATCATCTTCAGCATAGATCTTGAAAGCATCATAGTTAGGATTATCTTTTGTAATCTCCTGACCGTACTTCTTCAGCTGCTCGTTAAGCTCGTCTTCAGAAACTTCAAACTTCTGCTCTTCTTTAACCTGCTCGAGAACCAGCTGGAGCTTAAGCTGCTCAGTTACGTCTGCCCTTCTAGTCTCCAGGAACTGATCCTTTCCAGCTCCGTTAGCACTCATGAGCTTCTCCACATCTGCCTCTGACATGCCAAAGCGCTGTACAAAGTTTCTCCATTCCTGATCAAGCTGTGCGTCAACCATGCTCTTTGGAATCTGAACT
Source organism: uncultured Spirochaetia bacterium (assembly GCA_905236385.1). GTDB lineage: Bacteria > Spirochaetota > Spirochaetia > Sphaerochaetales > Sphaerochaetaceae > UBA1265. The sequence goes on along the minus strand of CAJOOY010000054.1, from coordinate 24,616 downwards.
TCTGTACCCTTAGAAATCTCTTTAAGAAGTGCGTCTAGCTTTGCGTTCTCGTTCTGACTGGCTGCTGCGTCCTCAAGATTCTTCTTTGTGGCCTTCTTCAGGTCATCCAGGCTCTTGTACTCGTCCTTGATATCCTGTGCAAAATCATCATCAAGCTCCGGAACTTCCTTTCTCTTGACTTCTGTAACTTCCACGTCCAGCTTAATTGTCTTGCCAATATAATCGCTGCCCATTCCGCTATCGTCTGAGTAGGTCTTCTCTATAACCTTCTTGTCGCCCTTGTTCAGGCCGACAATGTCCTCGTCTATCTTATAAAAATTGTAAGAAGTTCCTACAGTAAATGTGAAGTTGTCTCTCTTGGTAGACTCAACCTCTTTGCCTTCAGCATCAAGCTCAACATAGTTAACTGTAACAATGTCTCCCTTTTCAACAGCACCGTTTTTGGCAACAACCATGGCGTTCTGCTGTCTGAGTCTTTCAATTTCCTCATCAACTTCCTTGTCTGTAATCTTAGTTGTCTCAGCTTCAACAGTGAGACCTGTGTAAGCCGGAAGCTTTACCTCGGGAACTACGTCATACACTACGCTGTATGTAATATCTGTATCCGGCTTGAACGGAAGAAGAGACTCTTCATTCTGGAGAACCGGGGTGCAGTAGGGCAGTGGTCTCTGCTTCTGTTCCAGATCCTTGTAAGAAGCCTCAAGGTTATCTTCCATGAGCTTGAATGTAACTTCTTCTCTGATTTCCGGACCATACTTGCTTTCAATGAGTGAAACCGGAGCTTTTCCGGGTCTGAAGCCATTAAGTGTGAGCTTCTTGGCATAGTCTTTTATCCTCTTTGCGTATTCTTCTTCAATCTTCTTTGATTCAAGAGTAAGTGTGAGCTCTACGCTGGAGTTTTCAAGTTTTTTGATTTCCATAATTTCCTCGCAATATATGACAAATAACTGTTACATAAGCGTCAGGGACGCCGACAGTAAAATATATATAATTAAAGAGAAAGTGACAAGACAGAATGTGTCTGTAAAAATTTGTCTGGAATTTATTTACCGGGGTAGCTCACAACAGAAGAAACATCATATCCCTTAAGGATATCTCTTCCGTTCAGACCAGCCAGCTCCAGAAGGCAGATTATCTTCTCAACCTTTCCGCCAAGCTTCTCTACCAGGTCTGCGGCTGCCTTGAGTGTTCCGCCTGTAGCAATCAGATCATCAACCAGGACAACCTTCTGACCCGGTTTGATGGCAGTCTTGTTAATCTCAATTGTTGCTGTACCATACTCAAGATTGTATGTCTCAGAAACAGTTTCTCTTGGGAGCTTTCCAGCCTTTCTCACAAGCACAAACGGCTTGTGCAAGAGATATGCAATCGGCATGCCCATGACAAAACCTCTGGATTCGGTTCCGGCAAGGACGTCAAATTCAACACCTTTCAAAAGTTTTACAAGCTCGTCAATAGCAAGCTTCAGTCCGTCAGCATCTTCAAGAATTCCCGTAACATCTCTGAAGATAATTCCCTTTGATGGAAAATCCGGAATACTGATAATATAGTCTTCAACCTTTTTCATGGTAAATCCTCCGATTAACACGACTGAAGCATTATATTGAAATGCAAAACAATGCTCAATATTTCCAAAATTCAAAAATGCTATTGCGTAAGTTTTTTAAAAATGCTATAAATCTTTTCGTCATGCAGCAGTAGCGTAGTGGTTACGCACCACCTTGCCAAGGTGGCCTACACGAGTTCGAATCTCGCCTGCTGCTTTTTTTATGTCCGCTTGAATAGAGATGTCTATCGTTTTGCAGGCGGATAAGTCTTTACAAGAAAAGCTCATAGGAAATACTCCCGAAAAGCGGCCAACTGGTTCTGCTTGCGGGTTTTTAATTTATAGACTTCCAATCATGCCAGGAAATAAAGACCGGCTCAATCCGGGAGCCGATCTCTAATTTTTTTTCTGTCTTCATCTTCTATTTGTTTTATGGCTTACTGCAAGACTGTTCGCCAAGGTATACATCTTGCTGGCGTTTATCTCCAGCTGTTCACGGGAAATCTTACCGCCCTCAAGATCCTGAAGCAGCGTGGTGTAGTCATGTTCGCTTCCGGGCATCATGACATTTCCACCGGCCATGGCAATCTTGGTGGAAGATGGGGAGCCGTACTTGCCGAAGGCCTCCATGCCACCGACTATCCAGTCCGTCATGACTATGCCGTCAAAGCCGAATTCGCTTCTCAGCACGTCCTCAACCAGACCTCTGTGCTCGGAAGTATGGGTTCCGTTGAGAAGATTGTAGGAAGTCATGATGAGCTTGATGATCCCATGCTCTGTCAGGACAATGAAAAGGCCTATGTCGCTCTTGCTGTTGCAAGAGGATGCAATGCCGTCTTCTCCAACATAGTCTACAAGACATCTGAATGGAACGCTCAACTCTGGAAACCTCAGCCTGCTGTCTGCAGAAAGCCAGTGCTTCAGATTGCAAGTGGTGGCAGCGCCTGCGGTCATAGTTACAACCTCATTTTCCGCTCAGATGCGGACGGGTTTGCTGCAAAGATAACCCTCGGAGAAGGAAATGTCTTCGACCAATGCGTCTCTGCATACAATGCGGATGATGGCTGGGACCTGTTTGCCAAAGTTTCAATGGGACAGCTTGGAAGCGTGACAGTCAGAAACTGCGTCACTTACAGAAACGGATACCTGAGAGTCAAGGAAGGAAGTTCTCCTACCTCATTCACTCTCGCCGCCATTACATGTGATGACAACGGAACTCTTTCAATTGAGCCCTCTCCCCAGATGCAGGCCGGCAATGGAAACGGTTTCAAGCTTGGTGGTTCAAATCTGCCGGGCGGACACAGACTGATAAACTCAATCTCATTTGAAAACCTTGCAAAGGGAATAGATTCAAACAGCTGCCCGGACATAAAGGTTGAAAACTGTGTCTCATTCAACAATGAGGAGTGCAATGTAGGCTTCTATACTGAAAACGGTTCCGCAGTTACTGAGTACAGGGCTGATGGAGTGGTCAGCTTCAGGACTGATAAGGAAACCTTTGACGAGCCTGAGTTGTTGGGAGTCCAGAGCCAGAACCTGGCTGATATAGTGGGTAAGAGCAATTTTTACTGGGAACCGTCCAAAAAGCTCAGTATGAATAATGACGGGGTGTGCGTGGAAGAGTCCTGGTTTGAAAGTCTTGATACCTCAGTCCTTCCAGAAAGAAACCCGGATGGCAGTATAAACATGCACGGCCTTCTGCTTCTGAAAAAAGAGGTGTCAGACAAGTATAGAACAGGGGTGACCGCTCTGGAAGAGAGAAGGGCTTAGAAGGCCTCTTTCTCCACCACATCCAGAATCTTTGTGGATGCCTCATCCGGGAAGAGCTCCTTTGTGGCCTTCTTTTTAAGGACAGTGAACGGAGAAGATTCAGTATCTGAAAGAGCCTGTAAAACCATAGGATAGACCTGCTGGGGTGTCTCAGCACTGCGGGCCAGTCTGTTATGTTCAAAGTATTTGAGATTGTGTGTTTCAAGGCCCTGAACAGCGTTCATTATTATCAGAGGTGTCCCGGAGATTGCGGCTTCCGTGATTGTGAGGCCTCCGGCCTTTGAGACAATCACATTGGCTGCTCTGAAGTACAAGGGAACATCATTTGTAAAACCTATCGGGTGTATGCGGTTGTAGCCTGAAAGCTGTCTGAAAAGGCGTTTGTTGCTACCGCAGAGAACCGCAACAGTGCAGTTTTGAAGCTTTGAAGCAAGCATCTTGGCTAGACTTCTCATGTTTCCACAGCCCATTGAACCAGCGCTCAGGACTATCAGTACTTCATTTTTGTCAAAACCAAGCTTCTTCCTAGCCTCTTCACGAGTAGTATTTATGAAGAAATCATGCTTAATAGGTATGCCAGTCTCAACTATCTTCTCCTGAGAAATACCGTGTGCTACAAAGCTGTTGGTAAAGCCTATTGGGACAAAGAACCTGTCTGGAACAGTTAAACAAGAGCCCGGGGTGTATGAGTAGTCGGTGGCCACTAGGTAGAGCTTTTGTGTTAGTTTATAGTGCCTCCTTGCATGGGTCATCATCATGGCAGCAAAGACATGGACACAGACTACAGCATCAAAACTATGCTTTTTCAGATACCTGTTAATTCTAAACATGCTGGGTTGCATGCTAATAAACACGGGTTTTGTAGAAGCTTCACCAACTCTGTCATAAAGACGCCCGTAGAGTTTGGGCATGTGCTTGTAAGCAAAAACATGGCCCTTGCTTATTATGCTTTTTCTTCGGTGACCAAGAAAATCTAGAGCGTCTTTTATTATGTATTTGTGGCCTCTTGCAGAAGCTTCTTCAGCTAGGGCTTTTGCAGCGGAGTTGTGTCCTCCACCTGTGCTGCATGTAAGAAAAAGAATTCTCATGCTTTCTCTTTCTCCATACGAAGAGATCTTTTGTAAATGCTTACAAGGCGTGGTCTGTTGAACCTCTGGATGATTATGTCCAGAGAGTTGAAAACCTCATAGGCCAGAAACCAGAAGATGTTGTATGAAAATTCAATTATGAAAAGCAGACTTATTCCCACAACCATAAGAATTATATGTACTGTTTCAGCAACGCAGGTCTCCTGAAGCAGGGTGTAAAGGTGCTGGGAGCTTAAATCCTGACCAACATCTTTTGACTGGGCCTTCTCAGAAGCCTTGCTCATATCCATAAGGGCATCTTTCCAAGATTTAATCTTAAACTTTTCCTGGTAGATTTTTCCGTTCTTTTCCCATTTGTGGGGAGCAAAGAATGAAGACTCAAAGTTGAATTTTCTCGGAATGGCTTCTCCGATGAAGTGGGCCAGTATCCCAATGATTACTACAAACCATGCAAAGCGGAAATATCTGAAGAGAAAAGGGTAGATTACCCAAGAGGTAAGAGAGGCAAAATAGGTATAGGTTGAAAAAACAAGAAGCAGAATCAGAAACCAGATTTTCTTAAAAATATATACCAAGGCCACCACTCTCCCTTACATGAATCCCTTCCACGGACACTATATATTTTTTGTGATAGTTTTTCAATTAAGTGTATAATTCCCATATGATTCAGATTCAGCCAGTAAACACAAATAGAGAGGATTGGCTAGCCTTTGCTCTGGAAAAAGGCCTGTCTTTTGAGGTTCTGGAACTCAGTGCAGTTCCTTGCGTTTCGGATAAAAAACTGTCTAAAGAAGCAGAGGCTTGGTATAAATCAACACACCTGTGTACCTCTCTTCACGGGGCTTTTATAGACATAAACCCGGCCAGCGGAGATAAGGACTTTGCTGAGTTTTCAAAGAAGAGGTGTATAGAGAGCTGCGAACAGGCTGTGCGTCTTGGAGCCAAAAATGTAGTCTTTCACTCAAGCTGTTTTTCTATTTTAAGAGGTTCTTATTTGGGCGCCTGGGCACGCCAGTGTGCGGAGTTCTACAATAGCCTAGTTGAGAAATATGATTTGAATCTGTTTATAGAGAACTGTCAGGATATTGACCCCGGTCCACTGAAGAGCCTTATGGAAATCTGTGACAATCCGAAAATAGGGGTGTGTTTTGATACGGGGCACGCAAACTGCTCCTCCAGTAACTTTAGAACATGGTTTTCAGAGCTTAAAGATTACATAGGCTACATTCACCTCTCGGATAACATGGGCCACTATGATGATCACATGAGCCTGGGAACTGGAACAATCAACTGGGAGGTTTTGGACACCTACTTCAGAGCCCTGCCTAAGAAGAGAAGAAACAGCATATGCATGACACTTGAGTGCGGAAACCTGGAAAACGTCAAAGCCTCCATAGAGTACCTTGAGAAGAACTCATTCATGGGGCTTGGGGAAGAGAAAGAGGGTGTCAGCGTCAAGGTTTTTGATGAAGAGGATGATGATGATTACATCAGTATCCAGGAAGAGAACAAGATTCTGGAAAAGAGGAACAAGAGGCTCTTTGACACATTTGGCCTCTACCTGTCTGAAGAGATAGCGCGCCAGATAGTGGACACCAAGGGCGGGACACGTTTTGGGGGCAAGAAGATGGAGCTCACGGTCCTGCTTTCGGACTTGAGGGGCTTTTCCGCCATTGCCGAGTCTCTTGCGCCAGATGATCTATTGAAGATGCTCTCCCACTATTTTGACGCCATGGTTGAGGCGGTTAGGAAGAACAACGGCACTGTGCTTGAGTTTGTTGGAGACTCGGTTTTTGCCATCTTCGGGGCCCCCATAGAGCTTACGGACCACGCGGATAAGGCCGTCAGCGCAGCCATTGACATGCAGGCGGCCATGGAAGAAGTGAACAAGTGGAACCTTGAGAACGGCTACCCGACGCTTAGGATGGGAATAGGAATTAACACGGGCGAGCTGATTATAGGAAACATAGGTTGCAGGAGGCACATAAAGTACGGTGTGATTGGAAACGCAATTAATATGTGCTCGCGCATTGAGAGCTTCACCGTAGGAGATCAGATTTTCATCTCCCCAACAACCCACGAGAAGCTTGTAGGTAAGGTCGAAGTGGCCTCGGAGACAAAGATATTCCCTAAGGGCTTTAAGACCCCTATTACTATATACGATGTCCGCTCTCTGGACGGCAAGACCTTCGGTACTTCTGAAAGAGAAGAGCTTAGGAAGCCTCAGCATCCGCTGAAGCTAAGAATGAGGATAGTAAGTGACAAGATTGTTAGTGCAGATGTCTACCCGGCAGAGGTCCTCAGGCTCAGCCGCACAGAGGCAATTATTCTTACACGCACCAGGCTCAAGGCTTTTGACGATATGCGCTTTGATATCTCCGGTCAGCGTCTGTACGGCAAGGTAATCCAGGTCCTGAAACCAAAGAGCCCACTGGATCCGTTCACAAAGAGCCTGATAAGGTTCACTTCTTTCCCACAAGGGTTTGAAAAGTGGTATAATTCAATTAGCTTTCTAAACAAAAAATGAAGGAGAGATAGTATGGAAAACGAAGTAAAAGATGTTCACATTCTGGCTTGGACAGCAGGAAAGGGCTGGGGAATCAAGAGAGAAGGGAGTGACAAGGTAATCAAGTACTATAAGACAAAGGTTGAAGGACTTGAAGCCATCATGAAGATGAGTGAAAACCAGAAAACAAGAGTTGTCATTCATCTGAAGAACGGAAAGTTCCAGAAGTTCGACAACGCTATGAGAGCTCTTGCCAGCGCCAAGGAAAACCCAGACGACTGATTAAGTCTTTTACAAAAAAAGAGAGGCTGAAACTTAAATGGTTTCAGCCTCACTCTTTTTGGTAGTAATTATTTCTTGAAGTATCTCTCAAGAAGGCCCTTAAATGCCTTTCCGTGACGAGCTTCATCTCTGGCCATCTCATGAACTGTGTCATGGATTGCATCCAGGTTGTACTGCTTGGCAAGCTTGGCTAGCTCAAACTTTCCGCTTGTGGCGCCGTTTTCAGCATCAACTCTCATCTGGAGGTTCTTCTTGGTGCTGTCTGTAATAACTTCACCGAGAAGTTCTGCAAACTTTGCAGCATGCTCAGCTTCTTCATAAGCTGCCTTTTCCCAGTAGAGGCCAATTTCAGGATAGCCTTCTCTGTGGGCAACTCTCGCCATGGCGAGATACATACCAACTTCAGAGCACTCTCCGTTGAAGTTTGATCTAAGTTCTTCAACAATCTTTGTTCTTATTTCTTCAGGGACATTTTCACCAAACTGTTTTCCGACTCCGACAACATGTTCAGCTGCCCATGTCATCTCGCCTTTCATTTCTGTAAACTTGCTTCCCGGAACCTTGCACTGAGGACAGGCCTCAGGAGGATTCTCGCCTTCGTGAACGTATCCGCAAACCGGACATACCCATTTCTTCATAGACTAATCTCCTTGCCGGCGGTATGCCGGTGAATCAATTATGAATGGTAATTTCTCTTTTTTCAACTCATATGATTTTACTGGAGTATTTCTTCTTCTGCTGGTATTATCCTGAGTATGCTTAGAAACCTTATTTTTGACATGGGTGGAGTCCTGATTGACTGGATTCCCAACCAGATAATGGAAACAGCTGGGCTTACCGACCCTGAAGATATTCGCCTCATACGGGAGAACATGTATGATACTTCCGACTGGTCCCTTATGGACTGGGGCTACGTGGATGAGACTTCTATGGAAGAACTTGTAAAAACCAGAGTCCCTGAGCGCCTGCACGCATCGGTACACAAACTTCTTTTCCACTGGGCTGAGCATATATTCCCTGTGCAGGGTATGGCAGAGCTAATCAGAGAGTACAAAGACAAGGGACTGAATATATACCTTATTTCAAATGCATCTTGTCTGCTTTTTGAGTACTTTCCTCATATTCCCGGCTCTGAGTGTTTTTCTGATTTAGTGGTTTCTGCAGATGTAAAGATGATTAAGCCCATGCATGAGATTTTCGAGCACGCCATAAAAAAGTTTAATATACTTCCCTCTGAGTCACTGTTCATAGATGATCTGATTTCAAATGTGGCAGCAGCCAGAGTTTGTGGTATGCACGGCTTTGTTTTTAAACATGATGCAGAGGCTCTTCATGAGCATATAGAGGGGCTTTTGGCAGGAAGAGAAGACCTGGCAGGGGCTCCGATAGCCTGACTTTTTGAATAAAAATACGATTTTCTCGAAAAAAATACGGAATTTTTTTTAAAAAATGCATAAATTGTATTGCTCTTTTTGCATAAAAATACTAAAACTTATTCGAAAACAAAAACGTTTATTACAAAAAGGGTATAAAAATGAAAAAGACTACAGTTATCATTATGGTTCTGATCATGCTTCTCTCATGTTTCAGTGTTTTTGCCGGAGGTTCAAAGGAAAAAGCTTCCGCTTCCGTTGATTATTCATCTTATTCACTTACAGAACTTAAGAAAGCTATCAGCACAAAGGTTTCAGGAAAGTTCACAGTAGCCACTTCTCCTGACTATGCTCCTTATGAGTTCTATGCAGTAGGAGATGATGGAAAGCTTTCTCTTGCCGGTTTTGATATGGCTCTTGCTCAGTATATTGCAGACTATCTTGATCTTGAGCTGGACGTTATTCCTATGGATTTTGACGGTGTTATTGCTGAGGTTGGAATGGGAAATGTAGATGCAGGTATTGCCGGTCTTTCACCTTCACCAGACCGTGCAGATGCCATGGAGTTCTCTTCTATTTATTATGCAGGAACTCAGGCTTTCATCTGCCTATCAAAGAATGCTTCAAAGTTCACAACTCTTGCTGACACAAACAAGGCAGAGTACAAGATTGGTGCCCAGGTCGGTTCAATCCAGGTAGGACTGGCTGAAGAGAATTCACCGAATGCAGATATTGTTCAGCTTGCAAAGGTTACAGATATTATTGCTGAAGTTCTTAACGGAAAGCTTGACGGAGCTTATGTTGAGCTGGCAGTAGCAGAATCCTATGCTAAGAACTACCCAGAGCTTAAGGCTGCTCTAGATGTTCCTTATGATTCAGAAGGAAACGTTGTTGGAATCAAGAAAGGCAACCTTGCACTTCTTGAAGGTGTTAACAGGGCCATTAATCAGGCACTTGCTGACGGTTCTATGGCAGATTTTGTTGCAACAGCTTCCGAACAGGCTTCTGGAGAAATTTACGAAGGACTTATTGACTGATGCTATCATCCGCAGGTTTTGCTAAAACATTCCAGTACATCGACCTCTTCAAGCAAGGGGTCGTTTGTACTGTTTCTTTGTCTGTACTGACAGTTTTCTTCGGTTTTATAATTGCTCTGTTTCTAGCTATTTTAAGAATTTCAAAGCTTCATCCGTTTGATTATCTGGCTACAGCCTATGTTGAGGTTTTCAGAGCTACTCCAATGTTGGTGCAGCTCTTCATTGTCTATTACGTCTTTTTTGGTAACGTCTCACTTCCAAGTTTCAAACTCTTCGGATTCATCAGATTTGAGCGTTTCCTCCCAGGCGTTGTTGCCTTGGCCATGAATTCAGGAGCCTATCTTTCTGAGATAATCAGAGCAGGAATCCAGTCCATAGATGTTGGTCAGACAGAAGCTGCCAGATCTCTTGGTATGAGTAGTTTTCAGACCATGAAGAGTGTTATTCTTCCACAGGCAGTGAAGAACATTCTTCCGGCTATTGCCAATGAGTTTGTTACCATCATCAAGGAATCTTCAATCTGTTACACAATAGGTGTGCAGGATATTATGTATGCAGTTTCAGCCACAAAGGGAGCTACTTACAGAATTGCAGAGCCTCTGGTGATTGCCACACTCGTTTATTTCTGTCTTACTTTCCCAACAAGCAAGATAATTGCATACTTTGAAAGGAGGATGGCACGTGCAGACAGACACTAAGATTCTACAGGTAACAAACCTTAAGAAACACTACAACGGAGAAGAGATTAAGGCCCTAGACGGTGTTTCTCTAGATATTAACCAGGGAGACGTTGTTGTTATAATCGGCCCATCCGGTAGTGGTAAGTCAACCTTCCTCAGAAGCTTGAATCTTCTTGAACAGCCCACAAGCGGAAGCATTGTGTTTGAAGGTGTGGATATAACAAAGAAGAAGTTCACAGATGCGGACGGAAAGGTTAAGAAGCTCAACATAGATGACTACAGGAAGAAGATGGGTATGGTTTTCCAGCACTTCAATCTTTTCCCACATATGACCATTCTTAAGAATATGACCCTTGCCCCAGTTAAGGTTAAGGGAATGAATGAGGAAGAGGCAAAGCAGAAGGCACTTACATTGCTAAACCGTGTAGGGCTTGGGGACAGGGCAGATGCGTACCCAGCACAGCTTTCTGGCGGACAAAAGCAGAGAGTTGCCATAGTCAGAGCTCTTATGATGGAGCCAGCGGTTATGCTCTTTGACGAGCCAACAAGTGCACTGGACCCTGAGATGGTCGGGGAAGTGTTGGAAGTAATGAAGGAGCTGGCTCAGACTGGTATGACCATGATAATTGTTACCCATGAGATGGGGTTTGCCAGAGAAGTTGGAAAGAGAGTTATCTTCATGGACGCTGGAAAGATAGTTGAGCAGGGTGGCCCTGAAGACATATTCGCCAACCCTCAAAACCCAAGATTAAAGGCTTTTCTTAAAAAGGTTCTCTAATTTTTAATAACAGCAGCCGGCAAAGCTTGACAGAAAGTGGCGCCGGCTGTATTTTTTTAATATATCAATTGTGCACAATTGAAAGGGAGAACACATGAGTATCTATGATTTTAAAATGAAAGACGCAAAGGGTAATGAAGTTGATTTTTCCACCTACAAGGGAAAGGTTCTTTTAATAGTTAATACTGCAACCGGTTGTGGTTTTACTCCTCAGTATGAAGGACTACAGAATCTTTATGATAAGTACAATGAAAAAGGTTTTGAGATTCTAGACTTCCCATGCAACCAGTTTGGAAACCAGGCTCCTGGAACAGATGAAGAGATAGTCTCTTTCTGCACACTCAAGTACAACACCACTTTTAAGCAGTTCTCAAAGATTGAAGTAAACGGGAAAAATGAGGCTCCTTTATACACATACCTGAAAAGCCAGAAGGGGGGACTTCTGAGTTCTGCAATCAAGTGGAACTTTACAAAGTTCCTTGTAGATAGGGATGGGAAGGTTGTAGACAGGTTTGCTCCAACCGATACTCCAGCTAAGATTGAAGAGAAAATAGCAAGTTTGCTGTAAGGGGTACTATTTTTATTCTATAAATTGTAGAATCCGGCGTATGAACGGTCAGAGAAAAAAGATTAACAGAATTGTAGTTATTACCATATGGGCTTTAATTGCAACATTTTTGTTTATCAATAGACGCAGTATTACGCCGGAAAAGATTGCTTCCATCTTTCCGGAAGCATCTTTTTTATCTGCAGTTGGGATTCTTGTTCTTTTTGCTGTTAAAAGCCTGACTGTTGTAGTCTACGCAGGAATCCTGTATGCAACAACGGCTCTTATATTTCCCATGGGTTGGGCCTTGGCTATTAACTTTATGGGAACAGCTCTGGCTGCCAGCATACCATATATGGCCGGTAGGACAAGAGGACAGAACGCTATAGCTGAGATAAATGAGAAGTATCCAAAGATCAGGAACAACCCGCTTCTGGCAGGTGAGCATCCGTTCATGCTTACCTTAATTCTTAGATTGGCAAAAATTCTTCCCTATGATGTAGTGAGTCTTTACCTAGGAGCCAAGAAGATAAAGTACCCCATGTATCTGAGCGTCAGTGTTCTCAGCATGACTGACAATATAATCCTGTTCACCATGATGGGCATCAGCTTTTTGAGCAGTAACGGTAGGTTGGCCATAATTACTGCGGTAATTGAGGTTGTGATTATAGGGCTATCCATGCTTTGGGTGTTGTACTATACCAAAAAGAAAACTTCAGGGAGTGTTGATGATGAAGGAAAACAAAGAGATTAATCGGGAGAAGATAATAGTCAAGACAAGTATCATAGGCATACTTGGAAATATACTCCTCGCTTCTTTTAAGGCTTTTGTTGGGCTTGTGGCTAACTCAATTGCCGTTACAATGGACGCCCTTAATAACTTAAGTGATGCAGCTTCCAGCGTTATAACAATAGTTGGAGCTAAGCTTGCAGGAAAAAAGCCAGACAGAAAGCACCCGTTTGGCTACGGCAGGATTGAGTACCTCAGTGCCATGGTCATTTCTGTGATTGTCTCATACGCAGGTATAAATTCACTCATAGAATCAGTTAAGAACATAATCAACCCTGAAGCCCCTTCTTACTCAGTTCTTTCAATAGTTATTATTTCAGTTGCCATTCCCGTGAAGATTATTATGGGTTTTTACGTAAGAAAGAAGGGAGAAGAGGTTAATTCAGACTCTCTTGAGGACTCGGGAAAAGATGCACTGATGGACGCAGTTCTTTCAACTGCCACCCTTGTTTCAGCCCTTGTATACATATTCTTTGATTTGAGCATTGAAGCTTGGGTTGCTGCCGGCATCTCTATCTTTATCATCAAGGCCGGTATTGAAATGATTTCCGAGACCCTCAGTCAGATACTCGGAGAGAGGGCAGACAAAGAGTTGGCTCTTGGAATTAAGCAAACAATTAAGGGTATTGAAGGCGTTCATGGAGTCTTTGATCTGATTCTGAACAACTACGGGCCGGACTCATACATGGCATCTGTTCATGTAGAAGTGAGAGATGACATGAGTGCAAATGAGATAGACATTTTATCCAGAGATATATCAAAGAAAGTTTTTGATAAGCATGGTGTGATTATTACGGCTGTAGGAATCTATTCTGTGAACACCAAGGATGATGAAGTAAATGCCATTTATAAAAATGTAAGAAAGATAACTCTTTCTCATGACGGAGTCATGCAGATTCACGGCTTCTACGCAGATATCCAGAAGAAAACTATCACATTTGATGTAATGATTGATTTCTCTGTAGATGACAGAACTGCGCTGTACCGCCATATTCATGACGATATTCACAAAGAGTACCCTGAGTACGAACTTCACATGGTTCTGGACACGGATTTTTCAGAAAGCTAAGTTTTTTGTTTCTTTGTATAGAAACAAAGTTGACATTAATCTATAAATGGTTGAAAATAAGTTAAACCGTTGAGGAAGAGTAGTAGGAAGCTTCCCTTTTCAATGAGAGAGTTGCTGATGGTGAGATGGCAGCAGAATAAAGGCTTCTGAATGGACTTCTGAGGGCAAACAGAAAAGGATACTGAGTATGGGAGACGGAGAAGGTTGACCGTTATACAACCGGCACATGTTGGTGTGCGTTAAGAGGACACGTTGTGTCAAGCCGGGTGGCACCGCAGGATAAGTTATTTCATCCTGTCCCAGCAGATTTAAGTTATGCAGGGGCAGGATTTTTTTGCCCCGGGAGGAAAGAAATGAAAAAGACTAACAAGGTATTCTTAGTTCTTGTTGTTGCACTGATTGCTCTCTTTGCATTTGTAAGCTGCAGTAAGAGCCAGGAGACTTCTTCGGAAAAGACATTTAAGGTTGGTATCTGTAATTATGTGGATGATGCTTCTCTTAACCAGATAGTTGAAAACCTCACTTCCAGGTTAACTGAGCTCTGTGAAGAGGGTGGCTACAAGCTGGTTGTTAAGTTAGACAACTGCAACGCGGACGCTAGCGTCATGAACCAGATAATAGCTAACTTTATTGCTGAAAAAGTTGACTTAATGGTCGGAGTTGCCACTCCTGTGGCCATGGCCATGCAGGCAGCAACTGAAGACAACGGCATACCTGTTGTATTTGCAGCTGTCTCAGATCCTCTTGCCACAGGTATAGTCAGTTCCCTTGAAAAACCGGGAAAAAACATAACTGGTACATCTGACTATCTGGACACTGAGGCCGTATTGAACCTCATTTTTGCTCTTAAGCCTTCAATCAAAAAAGTTGGACTTCTCTATGATGTGGGTCAGGACGCTTCAACAACAGCCATTGCTCAAGCTAAGGAAGTTCTTGCCAAGAAAGGAATTACAGTTGTTGAGAGGACTGGTACAAATGTGGATGAAGTTGTTCTTGCCGCCAGGGCTCTTGTAACTGATAAGGTTGAGGCTGTATTTACTCCAAGTGACAACACCATCATGAATGCCCAGCTTTCAATCTACGAGATTTTCAATGAGGCCGGCATACCACAGTTCACAGGTGCAGATTCATTTGCTCTCAACGGAGCCTTCCTCGGCTATGGTGTTGACTATGCAAATCTTGGTGCCGTAACAGGCGAGATGGTCTATGAGATTTTGGCAAACTCCAAGAATCCTGCAGAGGTAGCAGTAAGAACATTTGATAATGGAACAGCTACTATAAATACTGAAACTTGCTCGGCTCTTGGTTACAGCTTTGAACAGGTGAAGAGCCTATTTGAGCCCTACTGCACAAAGGTTCAGAGCATAACTACCGCTGAGAGCTTCGGAGATCTCAAATAATGGATTTTGGTTCAATTCTTACACTTGGGCAGACAGCACTGGAGCTGGGACTGATAAGCTCCCTGACTGTTCTTGCCCTGTTTCTAAGTTACAGCATGTTAAATGTCTGTGACCTTTCTACTGACGGCTGCTTTACTTTCGGAGCAGCCGTTGGTGCTGTTGTTGCCATCTCAGGGCACCCTTACCTTTCTATAGTTGCCGCCATGTGCGCAGGTATGCTCAGTGGCCTGATTACCGCTGTCCTTCAGACCAGGATGGGAATAAACAGTCTGCTTGCTGGAATTATAGTGAACACGGGGCTTTACTCAGTAAATATAGCGGTTATGGGAAACTCATCACTACTGAACATGAACAAGACTGAGACTGTATTTACAAAACTAAAGAGTTCTCTCTCTTCAACTGCTTTTGTATCTCAGTACAAGATAATAATTGCCTTTATTGCAGTAGCCCTTGTTATTCTTTTTCTCTATTTCTTTCTAAAGACAAGGTTGGGTCTAGCTATTAGAGCTACTGGAAACAACCCGGCCATGGTGCGCTCTTCTTCTATAAACCCTGTCATGACAACAACTGTTGGACTGATTATCTCTAATTCATTTACAGCTCTCTCCGGGTGTCTCATGGCTCAGGCGCAGAAATCTGTAAATATAGATATAGGGAGTGGGGTTCTTACCGTGGCCCTCGCATCTCTCTTAATAGGAAACGCTTTCTACAGTGGAAGCAGAATAGCTCTTAGGGCTGTTTTTGCTTCTGTGGGAGCTATTATCTTCAGAATAGTCTACACGCTTGCTCTACGCTTCAACATGCCGGCTTTCATGCTAAAGCTTGTTTCTTCAGTGATCGTCATTATTGCCATCTCTGCGCCGTACATAAAGAGTCAGATACCTATGATTAAGAGGCGCCTGGCTAATAGAAAAGGGGGTCTTCATGCTTGAGATAAAAAATATTTCAAAGACCTTCAACCCGGGAACTATTAATGAAAAACAGGTTTTCAAAGATTTTTCACTTACAGTGAAGGACTCTGAGTTTGTTACCATTATCGGTGCTAACGGGGCTGGAAAATCTACTCTGTTTAACGCCATAGCTGGAACTTTTATCACTGACAGTGGAACTATAGAGCTGGATGGGAAAAATATAACGCTGTTAAGTGAGTACAAGAGGGCCAGAAGGATTGGACGGCTCTTTCAGGACCCCATGCTTGGCACAGCTCCTGGTATGACCATAGAAGAGAATCTAACCCTTGCCGCCGGCCGCGGTGGGTGGTTTTCTACAATCAACAGGCAGGATAGAGAGCGCTTTAGAGAAACTCTCAGCGAGCTTAAAATGGGACTTGAGGATAAGCTGACAAAACCTGTGGGACTGCTTTCTGGGGGACAGAGACAGGCATTGACCTTAATGATGGCTACCATCAATCCACCAGATTTATTGCTTCTCGACGAGCATACTGCGGCCCTCGACCCGGCTACGGCAGAGAAGGTGCTTCAGATAACCGAGAGGATTGTGAACAAGCACTCTCTTACTTGCCTGATGATTACGCACAACATGCAGAGTGCGTTGGATCTGGGAAGCCGTATTCTCATGATGGACGAGGGGAAGGTTGTGTTTGACTCCAGTGGCGAAGAAAAGAGTAAACTTAAGATTTCGGATCTGCTGGTTCTGTTTAAGAAAAGGTCCGGAAAAACCCTGGATACCGATAGAATTCTGCTATCATAAAAGAGGAGGTTCAGATGTCTGTTATAGCTACCCTTAATAGTCTGCCCCTGTATCTGATCTGCGGGGCAATAATTGCGTTTGTTGCTGTAATCTGCCTGGTTTTCATGGTCCGCGCCTACAGAGCCGGTGTGAAAATGGGTATGGATGAGAAGGTTTTAAAGAGAGTTATGACCTCCAGTGCCACGTTCTCGGTTCTTCCGGCGGTGGGAATTCTTTTGGGCGTAATTGCCCTCTCGGGAAGTCTAGGGCTTCCGTGGCCTTGGCTCAGGCTCTCCGTAATCGGGGCCCTGCATTATGAAGCCCAAGTGGCCCAGGGAGCTGCTGAGCACGCAGGTATTGGTGGTTTAAGCCCTGAGTCTATGACGGTTTCTGCCTTCACGACAATTGCCCTTTTAATGAGTATTTGTATCATGTGGGGCATGGTGCTCTCGGTTCTTTTCAACCGAGGGTATCTCAAAAAGATAGGCATTAAGAACCCAGAAGAGACCGCTCTTAACAAAAAGAGTGGTTTTGGAGATATGGCCATGAGCGCCATGTTCATAGGCCTGGTAAGTGCCTACATAGGTAGCTACATTGGCTCATTTGTCTCTTCAGAGGGTCTTTTTACCTTCAAGGGAGACTTTCTACCACTGATTGTTGTTCTTGTTTCCGGCCTAGTTATGGCTATTTTTGTTTATCTTTCAGAAAAGAAGAAAAAGGCCTGGGTGGATAACTTCTCTGTTGCAGCAAGTATGCTTGTCGGTATGACCGCTGCCGTCCTGATCAACCTACTTTGAGGAGCGTGAGCATGAAAGAAAACAGAAACGAATACTTTGAAAAATATAACAACAGAACCCATCTTTTGGGTAGGGTTTTTACAGTGATAGTGCTTGTGCTTCTAGTCGGTGCACCTTTTTTAATTGGAGCAGTTCTAGGAGCTTCTCCAGATCTTGGAGCAGTAGGGCGTGGCTTTCTATCGGTGGGTCTAATTTGGACAATCAGTTCAGTTGTAGAGTTTCTTATCTACACTCCCATGCTTGGAGCTGGCGGAAGCTACTTGGCTTTTATTACAGGAAACCTGATTAATATGAAGATTCCTTGTGCAGTTAACGCTAGAGATATGGCAGGAGTTAAGACAGGAACTCCAGAAAATGAGATAGTCTCAACTCTTTCAATTGCTACTTCTTCTTTGGTAACAATTGTTGTTCTGGCACTGGGAGTACTTCTTCTGCAACCACTAAAGGGCTTTCTTCAGAGTCCGGCTTTGCAGCCGGCTTTCTCAAACGTAGTTCCTGCGCTCTTTGGTGCCATGGCTTACAAGTACTTTAGAGGAAACATGAAGATAGCTATAGCTCCACTGCTGCTCATGTCTATTCTGTTCATGCTTGTTCCGTCCCTCACAGGCTCTACTAGTATGATGATTATTCCAAGTGGCGCTCTGGCTATTGGAATATCTTACCTAATCTACAGGAAACAAAAATGATCTACGCTCTTCAGGCCCTCTGCCTGCTAATCTCTATCCTTCTTGTTCTTCTGATGATAGCAGTTTTAAGAACTGTTCATGCCAAAGTTTTCAGAAAGAGAACTTCTTCTTACGTTCCTCTTGGGGATAAAGAGAGAGAAGAAGAGTACGCAAATAAACTCTCTCAGATGGTTAAGATAAACACAGTCTCAAGAAGTGGAGTGGATAAACCTGAAAAAATCTATGATTTTCATGCTCTACTTAGAGAGCTTTTCCCTCTGGTTCATGAGAATCTGGAGAAGACAGAGATTAACGGAAACCTTCTATTTAAGTGGAAGGGAGAGAAGAGCGATAAACCCATAGTTCTCATGGGCCACCAGGATGTGGTTCCTGCAGAAGGAAAGTGGAAACACGAGCCGTTTTCCGGAGATATTGAAGATTCTCTTGTCTGGGGCCGTGGAACTGCGGATACCAAGTGTACGGTTATGGCCTTCTTTCAGGCAGTTGAAGAGCTGCTAAAGGAAGGCTACAAGCCAAAAGAAGATGTGTACCTTTCCTCCTCCTGCACAGAAGAGTGGGCAGGGCCTGGTTGTCCATCCCTTGTGGACCACTTGAGAAGGCAGGGAATTAAGCCGTTTCTGGTGTGTGATGAGGGCGGAGGAATTATTAGAGATGTTCTTGGTGGAGTTAAGGGTGACTTTGCTGTTATGGGAATAGTGGAGAAAGGTATGTGCGGAGTGAGGTTCACTGCAAAAAGCACAGGTGGGCACGCCAGTGCTCCAACTAAGAATTCTCCAATAGCCAGGCTTGCAAAGTTTGTTAACGCGGTTGAAAAGAAGTCTCCATTTGAAAGAAAACTCATCCCTGAAGTGAGGCTTTTCTTTAAAACTGTGGCTGATTATTCTTCCTTTCCACTTGCTCTTGTCTTTGGAAACTTGTGGCTTTTCGGACCGCTTCTTGTGCGCCTCATGCCCCTTATTTCTGCTCAGGGGGCTGCCATGCTTGGAACAAGTATCTGTTTTACCATGCAAAGCGGCTCAGATGCCTTTAATGTAATTCCTGCAGAGGCTTCAGTTACGGCAAATATCAGGTTCGGAAAGAATCAGGGAAAGGAAGAGAGCTTAAAGATAATTACTGAAATGGCAAAGAAATATGGGCTAGAAACTGAGATTCTTCTTGCTAACGATGCTATGCCGTCTCCGGACATGAACGGAGAAGCCTACAAGTTGGTTGAGCGTGTTATCAAGCAGACCTTCCCGACAATAGTTAGCGTTCCTTACGTTATGACCGGTGGAACAGATGCTCGCTTCTATCAGGAAATCTGTGACACCTGTGTGCGTTTTGCTCCGGTTCTCTACGGACCTAAGCAGATGAAGGGTATGCATGGAATTGATGAATGCATTTCTGTCTCCTGTCTGCCTGGAGCAGTGGATTTTTACAAAAATGTGATTAAAGCAAGCGGAGATCAAAATGGAAAAGAATAATTCTCTGACACCGTCTTTTAACGGTAAGTTTGACTATGATTTAGGAATAGCTCTTCCTGAAGCTTTCTACAAGGACAAAGGGGACATAAAGGCTAATGCCAGAGCTTTCAAGTTGATTCATGAGAAGAAGGAAAACAGGAAGGCTGTAGTCTGTTTTCATGGGTACCAGGGGTATCCGGGTGAGATGGCCTCTTTTGCTAAGCGTCTTTATATGGCCGGTTTTGATGTCTGGGTTCCTAGGTGCCCAGGAATGGGAACAACGTGGAAAGATTTTTATGGGTCAGATGAAAGGCATTGGCTGCAAGCCGCCCTTTACTATACAAAGGCCGTTTCAGATATGTACGGGGTGGAAAACTTGTACCTTGCGGGGCACTCAATGGGGTGCGCAATTTGCGTTCTTTGTGCCGAGAAAACTCCAGTAAGAAAGGTTGTTCTGTTTGCACCAGCCATTGGAAAAGAGATTTTGGCGGATAAGCAGCGTAGGCAGCTGAAGATGGTTAGTCATTTCCTAAAACGAAAAAAAATTGAGTGGCACCACGATGATTCGTACCATTTTGAGTATGAGGCGGGCGTGGAAGCTGATTTGGCCCTGGGAGCTGAGTATTGGTCCTTTTTGACGCCAAAAAAGCTGCTGCAGGCGGATAATCTATTCAAAGCAGCCTATGAGGCTCTTGCATCTATCAGTGCAAAAGCCCTGATTCTCTCGGGAGGGAAGGATCCGTTGATTAGTAAGAAAACCTGTGAGGAAGTGGCTTCAAAGCTTAAAAGTGCAAAGCTTGTGTACCTGGAGAAGTGCACGCATGGAATTCCGTATGATATAGACCTTCCTTCAATGGACAAGGCTTTTTCTGAAGCTGTAGAATTTTTAAATGAAGGTTGATAAAGGCTTTTACAAGCGCGTTGCAATTCTGACTTTTCCCATTGTAATTCAGAATGTTTTGGATTCTGCAGTGAACATGGCAGACGTGCTTATGCTCAACCAAGTCGGGCAGAGTTCTATCTCCGCTGTCTCTCTAGCCACTCAGATAACATCTCTTTTCTTCTGGTTCCTGTTCGGAGCCGGCACTGGCATGACCATGATGGGCTCCCAGTACTGGGGGAAAGGAAACATTGGGGCCATAAACAGATCTTTGGGAATAGCTAACAAATACACTCTTTTCTTCTCAGGTCTCTCGGCTCTGCTGTGCCTTATCTGTCCGACTCTGCTGATGAGGATCTACACGCCGGATCCGGAGCTAATCAAAATGGGTGCTCTGTACCTTAGACTCTTTGCTCCGGGGATAATTGCATGGGGCCTTTCCTACACCTTCCTGGCTGCCGTGAGGAGCGCCGGCCGAGTTACCATCTGCACCATAACTGAAACTATAACACTTATCTTAAATGTAGGTCTGAACGCTTTTTTCATCTTTGGCTTGAATATGGGCGCCGGCGGGGTGGCTATTGCTACAGCGCTAGCAAGAATAATTGAACTTTTGATCTGTATCTTCATCTCCCTCAGGAGCCCAGATATAAAACTGATTCCTAAATATATTTTTCAGACAGACAGGGTGCTTGAGAGGGACTTTAAAGGCATGTGCTTCCCCGCTATTGCTAACGACTTTATTTGGGGCCTGGCATTTTCCATGTTCTCCGTAATCCTCGGTCACAGAAGCAGTGATGCCGTTGCGGCCAATGCCATAGTCACTGTCGTTAGAAACCTCGGCTGTGTTTTCAGTTACGGTATAGCAGGGGCCACAGGAATAATCCTCGGCCAGCTTCTCGGAGCCGGCAAGGTAGAACAGGCCATATATGAAAGCAGGATTCTCCTACTTCTAGCCACCCTTGCAGGCGCCTTTGGTGGACTACTAATCTTCTTATTTACTCCTTTAATTAGTGCAGGAGCCAACCTTACAGAAACAGCCCATGACTACCTACTGTTCATGCTCCATGTGAACGCTTTCTACATAATGGGAACTTCAATTAACACCCCTCTGATTGCCGGAATTTTCAGAGCCGGAGGAAACTCTCGCTTTGGCCTAAAGGTAGACACCATCTCCATGTGGTGCTGGGCAGTTCCAGCTGGCTTCATAGCAGCCTTTGTTCTTAAGCTGGACATAAAACTAGTGTATCTAGTTCTCTGCACAGATGAGTTTGTCAAAATGCCAACAGTCTTCAAGTACTTTTTCAGTAACAAGTGGGCAAAGAACATAACAAGAGATAACCTTGAAGAGTGAAAAAAACTGGTATATAAATACAGTTGTGAAAAAAACAATCCTTTTGATAGTTGCTCTTCTTTTATCTTGTGTTGTTGTCTTTGCCTCTGATGGTAATTTCTCATTTGACTGTGGAGTCGGGAATGATAGTTTCACCAGAGGGCTTTCCAGAAACGAAGATGATTTTAAGTCCTACGCGCTTTATCTGGACCTTTTCTTTAAAGACTTTGATATCTTATTTGACCTGGATGCCTACACTTTCAAGAGCGAGAATTATAGGTATGATTTACTAACTGTTGAAGTTAATAAATCTTTTGTATTTAAAGATTTCTATCATTTAAAGGCCTACTTGGGTCTACAGGCTAAGGGAAACTTTGGTGGAGAATTCTTTCAGAATAATCTACATAGGTGGTCAAAAATAACAGAAGTTTTTCTTCCCTACGAGTCTGATGAGTACAGATTCTTTTTAAGAGCTGCCGCTGAAGGCTACCTTGATTACACCATCTCTCCTTATCTCTATGCCAAAACAGGCTTTGACTGGGCTGTGGAAGGCGGAGCAAGGCTAGAAGCGGGAGAGACTACAGCTATCTATTTAACATATGGCTATGACAGCTTTGGAGAAAACGAACTGAATTTGAGGATGGACTCAGACTACGGCTTCTTGATTACTACCTATAAAACAAACCTTCTTAACCACTTTGGCTTTGGAACCATCCTGATAAACCCATTTAAAAAGATGCAAGGAAACGGTACTACCGTAACAGGAACAGACTACATGACACACCATGGAAAATACTCCATGTATGAGGTTCGGTTCCCAGTTTTGGATGAACTGACTGCCTTTGTGAATGTTCTTTATGAGACAGGTGAAATGGACCACAATCCCTTAATCAGAAAAGAAGACAACTGGTACTCTGCGGGTGCTGGGTATAAAATCTGCTCTTTTGTTGAACTTAGGCTCTACGGAGGGGCACACTACTTTGAGACAAGAGAAGACTCAGAGATTGAAAGCTCTCTAGACCCTGTATTTGGCTTGGGCTCAAGGATAAAGATTATTGAAGCCTTCCATGTAACTCTCAGTGCAGAAGCTGGGCTTCTCTGGGAAGATGAGTTTGAAGCCTTTGGTGGCTGGTCATTAACTTTCTAAAACTAGATAACTTCTATCTGGCAGGCACTGAAAACCTTCAAAGCTGCCTCATGTTTATCTACACTGGAGCCAGCGCAAGCGTGGCTTAGAACTTTTATGGTCATAGAAGGGTAGAGGGCTCTAAGCAAAACAGCGTTTGCGGCTACACAGATATCTGTACAAAGACCACAAAGGACTACTTCAAAGTCTTCATCAAAGTTATTAACTATCTCTTCAATAGTTTTAGGAAGATCTGGGCAGCCAAAGCCCGGCTTTTCCAGTATGCTGCAGTTTGTATCAAAAACATAATCTCCCATCTCTCTTATGTTCTTATCCAGCAGCCACCCTTCGGTGTTTTTTATGCAGTGAGAAACTGGTAGATTCTTGCCTTCAAAAGTCTGTAGATAATCTTCAGCGTGCGTGTCCATGGTAAAGATTAAATAGTCTCCATTTTTTCTGTTTTCTTCTATTTCTCTAATAACAGAAGGGAGAATAGCCAAAGCTTCTTTTGAACCCAGAGAGCCATCTACAAAATCCTTTTGAACATCTACAACTATTAGAATTCTCTTCATACAATGATATTATACCACCGTGCTTTGTCTCTGTACCACCTTATAAAAAACCTTTAAAATAAAAACATGAAGAAACTTTTTAAAATCCTTTTAAAGCTTATTATTGTTCTTTTAATAGTCGTTGTTTGCTACTTAGCCTATGTTTTTTTCTCATACCACAGAATAGAAGATAATCTATCTCTTGAAGTAAGCTCTCCTTCTGAGACCACCTCAGAGGCCCTTTTAACTGGAAAAGAATACGAAATACTTACTTGGAACATAGGCTATGGAGCTTATGAGAGTGACTACACATTCTTTATGGATGGTGGAGTACAGTCCTGGGCTTGGAGCAAGGAGAGACTTGAGACCAATCTTCAGAAAATTAAGGCCTTCCTTTCTTCTGCCTCTGTTGATTTTGCTATTCTCCAAGAGGTGGATTTTGACGCCACAAGAACCTACCACTTTGATGAGAGAGTCTACCTAACTGAAGCCTTTCCAAGCTATTATTCAGTCTTTGCTCAGAACTACGACTCTCCGTTTTTGTTCTATCCGCTCTACCAGCCTCATGGAAAATCAAGATCAGGAATCATGACCCTCAGTGAATTCCCCATTTCAAGTGCCCTCAGGCGCCAGTTTCCTCTTGAGAAGGGCGTGAGAGTAATCCTTGATTTGGATAGGTGCTTCAGCATAAGTCGTATCCCAGTCTCTGGCGGTAGGGAACTGATCCTAATCAACATGCACATGTCTGCATTCACAGCTGATGGCCAGATTGCCGTTGATCAGCTTGAGATGGTTATCTCTTTTATGCAACAAGAGTATGAGAAAGGTAACTGGGTCATAGCCGGAGGAGACTTCAACAAAGACTTAACTGGATTGGGTAGTAGTCCTTTCGGGGTGGAAAGTGAGCCTTATTCTTGGTCACAGCCCATTCCCATGTCCGTCTTTGATGGCACAAATATCTCTCTTGTGGCCGCCTTTGACGAAGAGAACCCTGTTCCGAGCGTGAGAAACGTGAACGAGCCCTACAGCCCCTCAATCTACCAGGTCACCGTTGATGGCTTTCTTGTGACGGACAATATACAAGTTACTGGTTCTGAAGTCATAGACCTGAGTTTTTCTTATTCCGACCATAATCCAGTTAAAATGAGTTTTATTCTTAAGTCAACTACCCATCACCTAAAGGTAATGGGCTTGTAACTGCCCAGTCGTAGTAACGGCCTATGCCTCCGACCTTTGACCCCAATAG
>CAJOOY010000053.1 GCA_905236385.1 uncultured Spirochaetia bacterium | reverse complement strand
TATCTGATCAGATGTTAGCGGGGCAGCTCCGAAGACGCCTACTACGTTTAGTCCAAGGTCCTCAGCAAGCGGAGTCTGGTTTGTGTTTACGTAGCACGGAATCTGGTCTATTCCTAGAGCCTTAATCTGCTCTCTGGCTTCCTCTATAAGCTTCTCATACTCGCCAAATCTCTTCTCGGCTTCTTTCTGGGTTCCAGCTGCTTCGCTGATAGTTTTTACTGCGTTTCTGAGAACTTCAACCTTATTCTGAGTGGTGACTTTCAGTGAGTTGACCTCTGCTGCGTTTGAGATGGTGCTCATCATCTTCTCGTAGCCAGCGTAGATAAACAGTGTTGAGCTTTTTACTGTTACTAGGTCATCTGCAGTAATCTCATACTCTGGTGGGTGTCTGAGGTTAGCCGGGGCAATTGAGACTACGTCATCTAGTCCTGCAAGCTCTGCTATACAGGCTACCCAGCTTGTGGAAGCTACATACTGAGATTTTGGTGTTTCTTTAGCTGCTTGAGCTGAGAGAGCTGTAATTGAGATTAGAAGAATTAGGATTAATGCTAATGCTTTTTTCATTTTTTACTCCTTTTTATTTTATTAATTATTGTTGCTAGAACATAAAAGGCTACTGCAAGGATGGAGAGGCTTCCGCTCACCGGGAGGTTGTAAAGAAGAGCCAGGAGGTAGCCTAAAACTGAAAGAACCAGGCCGGTTATGGCGCTTTTGATGAACACTCCTTTGAGGGAAGATGAGTTTCTTGAGACTCCTAGGACTGGAAGGATTACTAAGGCGTCCATTAAGAGAGCACCCATGACCTTCATGGATAGAGCTATGACTAAGGCAGTAACTAGAACCATGATGGTTGAGTGAAGGCGCACATTTATACCCAAAGAAGAAGCTACATCTTGGTCAAAGAAGATAGCGCTCATGCTTCTGAAGCTGCAGATACAGTAGATAGTTAGTGTAGCCGCTATGGCAGTCAGCATGAATAGGTCTGTCTTAGTTAGAGCAAAGGGGCTGCCCCAGAGGAGCTCGAGGGTGTCTTTGGAAGGGACATCAAACAAATGGGAGACTAAGGAAGCTAGGCCCATGGTGAGAACCATCATGGAAGTGCTGGCCACAGAGAGGGTTTTACCTTTTCCTTTGATTGCCATCATTACAAATACAAGAATTACGTTTAACAGTGCCACTACAGGGACCATGGGGAGAGAAAAGGCTATGGAGAGGGTTCCTCCAAGGATTACTCCGTGCATGAGCATGTAGCGTAATGGTATGAGGTCATTTCTTAGAATTATCACCCCGGCAAGAGGGAAAGAGAGGCCTGAGATAATCATTCCTATAAAGCCAAAGACTATGGGTTTGAGTGAAAAGAGGAAGATTAGGCGTTCCATTATCTCTCCTCATCGTTTAGACTTATGTTTCTCCAAGTTCCAAAGTCATCTTTATCATCATTTTGGTGGGTGACCATCAGGACAGTTATCTCAGAGTCTGCTAGGCGTTTGAGTATGGTTTTAAGCTCTTCTCTGCCGTCTTTGTCTAGGAAGGTAAAAGGCTCATCCAGTAGGATTATTCCTGGCTCTTGGCACAGACAGCGAGCTATGGAGACTCTCTGCTTCTCTCCGCCTGAGAGGGAAAAGAAGTTTCTCTTTATCAGTGTTTCACAGTTGGTTGATTCTGTAGCTTTCTTAATTATCTGTTCTATCTCTTTCTTTGATTTATCTCCTGGAACAGCTAGGTTTAGGACTTCTTCAACTGAGATTGGGAAGCTGCTACTCTCTTTTTCCTGGCCACAGTAGGCTATGAAGCCCTTTCTGTTGTTGTTTATGGTTATGCTTCCACTGTTCATAGGAATAAGGCCCAAGATGGCTTTAAGAAGAGTTGTCTTTCCAGAGCCGTTGTGACCCGAAATAAGAATGTTTTCACTTTTGTTTATAGTGAGAGAAAGGTTATTTATTATAGTTTTGCCATCAGTGTATGAAACTGTGAGGTTTTTTATTTCTATGGCCGGCTGTGGTTGCACAAAAACTCCTGCAAGCTCTTCAAACCTGCACAAGTCTTCATGACTTTATTAATATGTTAGTTTTGTTTGTTTCTTGTTTTGTTTTGCTTTGCTTTTGGGCTTTGCTTTGGGTGCAGCCTTCATGACTGCGTTACCATCTTTTACTATGTTTGATTTTGGTGGTCAAGAGATTTTAGTAGTTAAAAGCCTCACAGCCTCTTCTATATACTGAGTCAGCGACATTTCCTTAACTCCTGCCACCTCAAAGCAGCGGTTAACGGGGATGAGAATCTTTCTTGCGTCACTCTGGCCAACAGCTTCAGCCATCTTAGGAGTTATCTCACCAAGCATGGAGTCTGCAACCATTATGCCAATTGGGCCCATAATTACATCTGCTTTACGGCAGGAGACAACTACCGGGTTTTCCCCTGTGGCTGCGTTGTCCGCCCCTGCTTTGAGCATCTGGGATGTGGCAAGAGAGTTGGTCCCTACTGCAGTAATCTCTGAGTTTATGTTTTTCTCCCTTATCTTCTCTATGATTGCCTTTCCTATCTTTCCGCCCTGACCGTCTATAACTGTTATTTTCATGTTTTATCCTTTTTTCTTTTTTTGTTTCTCTTGCTTCTTTAGCTGTTCTGAGCTTCCTCATAGATTCGTCTTATAAGAGAAACTGATTTCACTGCTTCTTCTCCATCTACAAGAGGCTTAGCGTGTTCAGTTATGGCTCTTGTAAAGTCTCTATAGCATCTTATGTGTCCTGTGTGTGGCTCTTCAAGCTTTTTTGAGTATTTTTCTCTAATCCTCTCATCTTCTTCTCTCTCTTCTTCAAACTGCCAGAGAGTCAGGAACTCATCTTCCCACACAGCAGAGCCCTTAGTGCCCCTTATCTCAACACGCTTTCTTGATCCTGGGAAAGTAGCTGTAGAGCCTTCTATAGTGCCAATTATTCCACTTGGAAAGTGAAGAACAGCAGCCCCTGCATCTTCAACCTCTATATTCTCATGGGCAACTGTGGCTATGTTGGCCTTAACTGAGTCAGGCTCTTCATCTAATAGATAGAGAAGTAGATCTATTGAATGAATACCTTGGTTCATAAACACCCCACCACCATCAAGAGCCTTTGTGCCACGCCAAGAAGCGCTGTCATAGTAGGCTTGTGAGCGGAACCATTTGAAAGAAGCATCTGCAAGAACTATCTTTCCAAACCTATTGTTCTTTATGGCTTTTTTTATTTCATTAGTTGAATCAAGAAATCTTCCCTGAAAGACGGTAGCAAGAACTACATTGTTTTCTTTTGCTTCTTCTGTGAGGATTCTGCACCGCTCTTCTGTTATCTCCAGGGGCTTTTCAACTAAAACGTGTTTTTTATTTCTTATGGCTTTAAGAGCGTCTTCAAAATGAGAACCAGAAGGGGTTGTGAGAGCTAAAGCTTCTACTTCTGGATCCTTTATGGCCTCATCTACAGTCTTGTAGCCTTTGCAGTTGAACCTACTTCTCTTTTCCTCTGAAGAAGAACAGACGGCTGCAAGATAGGCAGACCCGGATTTCTCAATTGCATCTATATGAGTTGAAGAGATAACACCGAGTCCTACAACTGCTATTCCTATCTTTCTTTGTTGAGTTTTCATGGCTTATCCTTTTAACTTAGGTTGATTTTTATTAAAAAACAAGAAAATTGGGAAACTTTTAAGCAAAAAATTGGGAAACTTTTAAGCTGCTTGTCTATGTCCCTGATTCTTGAACTGCGGCATATGGCATGCTAACATTTTTGAATATAAGGAGATATCCATGAAAAAAGCTTTTGTTTTAATTACTGCTGTCTTACTTGTTGTTTTTGCTCTCTCTTCTTGTGCTACCTCCTCTAGTGGAACACCTACTGTTGTAGGAGGCTGGAAGTATGTTGGAGAAGACTATACTGAAATACTCTGGTTCACAGATACCGGAAGGTATGTTTGTGAGTACATAGAAGGTGATTACACAGATATTGATATTTATGATTACGAGTATGTTCAAGATATAGAAGTTGATGAAACTAATCCTTCCATGGACCTCTATATTGACGGATACTATAAAGGAGATTTCTTCATTGAAGGAAACATCTTGCACCTGGATGGTTATGACTACAAGAGGTTCACTAAAACCGCCAAAGATAACAGTTCAAAGATAAAGGGAACTTGGAAGTGTGATCTGTTCAAAATGGCCTTCATCTCCAACGGGACATTTATCTGTGACGGATACTACAGAAACAATGGAATCTACAGGATTGAAGATGAGAGGCTCCTTCTTGACAGCAATTATGATTTGGACTATCTGATTATTAACAACACACTGTATTTGGAAGATGACTTTGATGTCTCTTATTCCTACTATCTGAAGTTTGAACGCACAAGCAGCGCAGGAGTAAACTCTTCAAACCTTAGCTTTGTTATTAACTACAGCCCTTGGACATACGTCTCAGATGATGGAGATTACGCTTATGTCTACGCCATCTATCAAAACGGAAGGTACAACGCAGTTAGACAGAGTTATCTTACAGGCTCTACTGAAAGTTACTCAGGGACTTATACCTTTGATAACATCTATATCTATCTTTCAGGAGACTTGAACAGAACTCTCACAATTGCATATGTAGATAATGTGTTGTTTGGCTATTCTTATTAGTTAAAATAGAAAATCTATCACAAATCTGTTAAATAAAACACCACAAATCTGTTAAATAAAATTGCGCAAATCTGTTAAATGACGTAAAATCAGGATTGTGGTGTTTTTATTATGGATACAAAAAAGATCTATCGTAACCGAATAACTGACTCTACATTAGAACTAAAGCTTAAGGCTTTTGGAGCCACCTTGATTGTAGGGCCCAAAGGTTGTGGAAAGACAACAACCGCAAAGCATTATGCAAATAGTTATATAGAGTTTCAGGATGAAGATGTCAGAGAAAACCTGTTATCTGTGGCTGAAACCATGCCATCTAAACTCTTGATTGGAGAAAAGCCAAGGCTGTTTGACGAATGGCAAGATGCTCCGAAGATTTGGGGTGCCATACGTAAAGATGTAGATGATTCTGGTTTAAAAGGCCAGTACATCCTCACTGGCTCATCCTCTCAGAAGGTTGAGACTCCACATACAGGAACACTGAGAATTACTACACTTCGCATGTTTCCAATGAGCCTGTATGAAAGTGATGAATCTTCAGGCTCTATCTCGCTTATGGATCTTTTTGATGGAAAAGATATTAAATGGGAAGCGTCTAAACTAACGATAGATGGCCTTATCTATGCTATCTGCCGTGGAGGATGGCCCCAGAGTATTGGTATTGAAGATAGGAGCGCTGCACTTTCCATAGCATCCGATCTTTATTATCAGACATGTCACAAAGATATTTCTAACATCAGTCATGTTAAAAGAAACCCACTTTGGGCAGAACGTCTGTTGCGTTCTTATTCGAGAAACATTTGTACTCTAGCTGAAACAAAAACTATTTTTTTAGACACTGCATCTACTACAGGAATAACTAAGCCCTCTTTCTATGATTATTTTCATGATCTTGAAGACTTATACATAATTGATGAACTGCCTGCATGGCGCCCTGCCATACGGTCAAAAGAAGCCATCAGGTCAGGAAACAAGAGAAACCTTGTAGACCCATCTATAGCAGTAGCTGCACTTGGAATATCACCTGAATTCTTCAATACAGATTTCAAGACACTAGGCTTTCTTTTTGAATCACTGTGTATCCGCGACCTAAAGATTTATTCTTCTGGAATGAACGGAGAACTATCATATTATCATGATCGGTATGGCTTAGAAGCAGATGCAGTACTTCATCTTAAAGATGGAAGATACGCTCTAATAGAATTCAAGCTTGGAGCAAACGAGATTGATGCGGGTGCTAAGCATCTATGTGAAATAGAAAGACTGATTAATGAATATAACAAAACAGAAAAGCAGGTTCCACTGAGATTACCTGATCTAAAGCTGGTAATTACAGCAACTGAGTATGGTTATAAACGTGAAGACGGTGTGTATGTTATTCCTATTGGTTGTTTGAAAAACTAAAGAGGCTGCATTCTACAGCCCCTCGTTGTTTACTATTGTTGTTTCTTAAGCGTTCTTGCCTGAGAGAAGCAGAACATCGTTTGCTTCGTCAGAACCGCTTGCTGAGGAGAACATGTCCATCAGGTCCTTGACCGTCAGGTTCTTCTTCTCTTCTCCGCTAACATCTACAACTATCCGGCCAGCGTTCATCATAATCAGGCGGTTGCCGTGGGCAATTGCATCTCTCATATTGTGTGTGACCATCATGGTTGTAAGACGGTTTTCGTTGACAACCTGGTCTGAAATCTCAAGAACCTTGGCAGCAGTCTTCGGATCCAGTGCAGCTGTGTGCTCATCCAAAAGCAGTACTTTTGGCTTCTTGATAACTGCCATGAGAAGAGTCAGAGCCTGCCTCTGACCGCCGGAGAGAAGACCGACCTTTGTTGAAAGTCTGTCTTCTAGGCCCAGGTTCAGGCGCTTAAGCATCTCCCTGTAGTTTTCTCTCTCAACTTCAGTTATTCCCCACTTAAGAGTTCTTCTCTGCCCACGTCTGGCAGCAAGAGCCAGGTTTTCCTCAATCAGCATATCTGGGCTTGTACCCATCATAGGATCCTGGAAAACACGGCCTAGGAAGGAAGCTCTCTTGAACTCAGGAAGCCTGGTTACATCTATTCTGTCAGCAAAGATCTTGCCCTTATCTACAGGGTAGACGCCAGCAATTGCATTCAAGAGAGTTGACTTACCGGCTCCGTTACCACCAATTACAGTAACAAAGTCGCCTTCTTTAAGCTCAAGAGAAAGGTTATCAAGAGCCTTTTTCTCATTTACAGTACCCGGATTAAATGTCTTGGATATGTTTCTGATACTAAGCATTCTTGCCTCCTTTAGCATTCTTCTTTGTCCAGTAAGGAACGGCAAGGAAGGCAGCAACTATCATAGCAGAGATGAGCTTCAGGTCGTTTGTGTTTAAGCCCAGCTGGAGTGTTATCTGAAGAACCAAGTAGTAGATTATGGCACCAATGACTACACCAAGAAGTCTAAGAGCAAAGTTTCCGGAAATCTTCTTAAGAACACCCTCTCCTATTACAACGGCGGCAAGACCTATGACTATGGCACCGCGTCCCATGTTTATATCGGAGGCTCCCTGATACTGAGCAAGAAGACCGCCAGAGAATGCAACAAGGGCGTTAGAAATCATCAGCCCTATGATTATGTCATTTTTAGTATTAATTCCCTGAGCTCTGGCCATGTTCGGGTTTGTACCGGTTGCGCGTATAGAACAGCCCTTCTCGGTTCCAAAGAACCAGTACATGGCAGCTATTGTTATGACAATCAGCAGAAGCAGAAGCGGAATAGGATTAGTTAGATTCATAGCCCTAACGTATCTCTGAGAGATAAGAAGATTATACTTATCCACGCTAACTGTCTGGTTTGCCTTTCCACCCATGATTCTGAGGTTTATGGAATAGAGTGAAAGCTGAGTCAGAATTCCTGCAAGAATATCAGGAATTCCACACTTTGTGTGTAGCAGAGCTGTAATCAGGCCCGCAAGTGCCCCAACGGCAAGAGTTACCAGCATGGCAACAATCGGGTTGATTCCAGCCCTGATAAGCATGACACAGACGGCTCCGCCTGTAGCTATAGAGCCGTCTACTGTAAGATCTGCAATATGCATAATACGGTAAGTCAGGTACACACCCAGGGCCATAATTCCCCAGACAAGCCCCTGTGCCACCGCACCCGGGGTTGCATTCAGCAACGATGTAAAAAATGACATTTAAACTCCAATAATTTCGGGTATTATACTCAGTTTATAGCTTCGTAACCAGCCAGTGGGGTTATTCCCAGGTAGGCACACATATCAGGGTTGTACTGCTTGGTAACCGATGTATACTCAATTGGCATGGTTGAAACATCTGCCTCGCCCTTGAGGATCTTTGCAGCCATCTTACCTGTTGTGACTCCCAGATCGTAGTAGCTGATTGAAAGAGTTGCAACTCCACAGCCTGAACAGATACCTGCCTCTCCCGCAATAACCGGTGTCTTTGTCACATAAACAATATTTGCAATGGCTTCTGTGTTGGCAGCTGCTGTGTTGTCCGTCGGAATATAGATAACATCTGACTGCTCACATGCCCTCTGTGTAACAGAGGCAATATCATTGGTGTCGGTAAAAGAGAACATCTGAGTTGTTACTCCCATATCTGCAAGATACTTCTCAACCTCTTCTATCTGGTAAACGCTGTTTGCCTCAGCACTGCAGTACAGTAGTCCTACCTTCTTAGCTGTCGGGAACCACTCAAGAATCATCTTAGCCTGCTCATCCAGCGGGGCCAGATCACTTGTTCCACTAACGTTTGTGCCAACTGTACCTGTCCAGTTATCAATATCCAAAGCTGGAGCATAATGTGTTACAGAAGTTCCAAGCACAGGAATTGTAGCTGTGGCAGAAGCTGCGGCCTGAAGAGCCGGAGTTGCGTTAGCCATAATCAGATCAACATTCTTTGAAACCAGTGAGTTGACAATTGTTGAACAGTTCGGAACTTCACCGGAAGCGTTCTGAATATCAAAAACAACCTTATCTCCCAGCTCTTCAACAAGAGCATCCTGGAAACCCTGTGTAGCTGCATCCAGAGCTACATGCTGGACAAACTGACAGACACCGACTGTGTATGTCTCTGTTTTTTCCTTAGAGCCACCTGCAAAGACGCAGAGTGCTGTTAAAAGAACCAGAAGAACGGCAATAGACTTTTTCATTTTTTTCTCCTTTTCTATTATCCTGATTAACCAAAAAAAACGGCCCGGTTTCAGACCGGACCGCTTACTTTCACTAAGTCAAATCACTTTGAAAGGTGTCTGAAACCATTGGCAACGCCTGAGCTAAAGTAAAAAAAGCTAAAATAGAAGGCCTTAGTCATGGTTTCTCAACTCCTTTAAAGATTTCTTCCAAAGAATAGAATTCTGAACATTTTTTGTCAACAGAAAACTTCTTCTTTATACATTTTTTTGTAAATTTATGTAAATTTTGTATATTTCTCACTTAATTGCTTCGTATCCAGCAAGTGGAGTGATCTTGAGAGCAGCACACATCTCAGGATTATACATCTTTGTGGCTTGAGTATACTCAACTGGCATGCTCTTTATATCTGCCTCTCCCCTGAGGATCTTAGCTGCCATCTTTCCTGTTGTTACACCAAGATCGTAGTAGCTGATTGATAAAGAAGCTATTCCAGCACTGTTTCCTGCCTCTCCGACAAACACCGGAGTTCCAGACGCAAGAGTTATATTTATAACCAGCTCTGCGTTCGATGCCGCAGTATTATCGGTCGGCACATACAAAACCTCTGTCTCATCACAAGCCTTCTGAACAACAGCAGCTATATCATTAGAATCAGTGAAGGAGAATCTCTTTGCATTCACTCCAAGAGAAGTAAGAACCCGCTCCACCTCTTCAATCTGGAAAATACTGTTTGGCTCAGCTGTGCAGTAAATCAGTCCAACTGACTTTACATTTGGGAACCACTCAAGAATCATCTTTGCCTGCTGATCCAGAGGAGCCAGGTCACTAGTTCCACTTACGTTTGTTCCAACAACTCCAGTCCAGTTATCTATCTCAAGAGCTGTACCATAGTGTGTAATTGAAGTTCCCAAAATAGGGATAGTGTCTGTTGCAGAGGCAGCGGCTGTTAGAGCCGGAGTTGCGTTAGCCATAATCAAATCTACATTCTTAGACACAAAGCCGTTGATAATAGTTGAACAGTTTGGAATCTCTCCTGAAGCATTCTGCTCATCAAAGACAACCTTGTCTCCAAACTCTCCCTTCAGTGCATCCTTGAATCCCTGAGTTGCTGCATCCAGTGCAGTATGCTGAACAAACTGACAAATACCTACAGTAAATGTGTCCTTTTCCGCACTTCCCTTTGAACAGGAAACAAAGCTTGTAAAGGCAAGAAGAGCAACCAGAGCCACAATTAAAAGTTTTCTCATTTTAAAACCCCTTAAAAAAAACGACCCGGTTTCAACCGGGCCGTAATGTTCTTAATTAAACGAAACCTTACAGGACGTTCGAAACTCTGGAAGAAACTGAGACGCAATAGTAATAATAATAGCTGTAACTGTTTCTTGCCATAGTTTTTGTCCTCCTGTTTAAGATTCAGATAAATGTTATTCTCTCCGTCCTCTTTCTGTCAACTTCATTTTGCATTTTTGCTTTTATGTTTTCCGACCCAAGTCAACTACCCATCACCTAAAGGTAATGGGCTTGTAACTGCCCAGTCGTAGTAACGGCTTATGCCTCCGACCTTTGACCCCAAT
>CAJOOY010000052.1 GCA_905236385.1 uncultured Spirochaetia bacterium | reverse complement strand
TATTGGGGTCAAAGGTCGGAGGCATAAGCCGTTACTACGACTGGGCAGTTACAAGCCCATTACCTTTAGGTGATGGGTAGTTGACTATTCCACCCTTAACAAAAAGGAGCTGCAAGAAGTCTCTTACAGCTCCCTATCTGGAAAAATAGTGCAAATCAGAGGTTTGCTTCAAGCCATGAAGAAAGCTTCTGTGCAACTGCTTCTTCGTTTTCGCCTTCTACTGTGAAGGTGACTGTCTCGCCGCTCTTAACACCAAGACCCATAACAGACATGAGACGTGTGGCGTCAACACTCTTTTCACCCTTTGCAAGAGATACCTTTACTCCCTCAAGAGCCTT
Source organism: uncultured Spirochaetia bacterium (assembly GCA_905236385.1). Lineage (GTDB taxonomy): Bacteria > Spirochaetota > Spirochaetia > Sphaerochaetales > Sphaerochaetaceae > UBA1265. The sequence continues at coordinate 15,416 of CAJOOY010000052.1, read as the reverse complement.
TATTTCCTTAACCAGGTTTCCAGCTGGACGAGCGTAAGAAGTTTGAAAATCTTCACTTATCCGGTTTTTTTGATTATATTCTATCAAGTGAAGAGGTTGGTTCAGAGAAGCCAGAAGTGCAAATGTTCCACAAGGCAGCTACTCTCTGCAAAACGTCTGTATCTGAGTGTGTCTATGTGGGAGATAGTTATAAAAATGATTATTGTGGGGCAATGAACGCCGGAATGAAGGCCGTTTGGTTTAATTATGAGGGCTGTGAAGAGAAAGAGAATGGAGTAGTTTCTTTTTCTGACTGGTCTGATTTGCCTGGAATTATAGAAAAGCTAAAGGAAAACTGAAAATGGATATTCGGTTGAAACAGGATAGAAAAGCTGTTGATGAAAGACAGCAAAAGATTCTCGAAATGGTCAGAGAGAAGGGAGAAGTTCAGACAGAAGAAATCTCTGAAATACTGGGCATTTCTCTCATGACTGTTAGAAGATACCTAAGAGCCCTGGAAGAGAGAGGCTTCTTATTCCGTGTTCATGGTGGAGCCGTCTCAAAGGAGAAGAGCAGTACTGTTCGTGCCACTGAAGAGGTAAATAACTGCAGAAGACGGATTTCTGAGTATGCTGCTTCCCTTGTCAGTGAAGGAGAGACTATCTACATAAACGGCAGTATGACAGCTTTGAATATGCTCAGATATGTTGAAGACAAGAAGATAAATGTTATTACTAACAACGGTGCAGCAGTGGCAGCAAACTTTAGCCCCTCTGTTTCTATAAAGCTAACAGGAGGACTTCTTCATGACCATATTCTTGTTGGAGAAATGACCATGCAGACTCTGTTGGAGACGCATGCAGACAAGGTTTTTCTTGGATGTGCCGCTGTCTATGATGACGGAGAGTTCCGCTATGATATTCCTACAGAGATAGGTATAAATGAAATTATGGTAGCAAGAGCAAGTGAACATTTGTACATTCTTGCCGATCATACCAAGCTTCGTCCCAGAACCGAGAAGGTGAACACATACGGAAGTTGCCGTTACAGCTGTGCTCACACTCTGATTACGGATGAACTAGCTGACCCTCAGGTTCTTGAGAGCCTGAAAAAAGAGGGGTTAAACGTAATAACGGTACCAGTTAAATGATGCTGTGTTCGTTTTATAATCCCTATATTATAATGCCTTTGGAGGCCAGAAATGCCTGATTTATCAGCCCTAATTCTTTATATTCCTGGAATTATCATCTTTCTTGTTGGTACAGGAGAGATACGTAAATACAACAGAATGCGTAGGCCGGACTCTCACAGAAGTGGAGAAATTAAGTACTGTAAGCATATTGTTGAAAAGGATGAGCAGGAACGTGAAGTCTTCAACTTTTATGAGCTTCAGGTTGATTCTGTAAATCCTCAGACAGGAAAGAAGGAACACTTTACTATAAATTCACCCACAGAGTACAACGCTCACCAGAACGTAAAACTCTATTTTGATGATGTAACTGGAAAACCTTCACTTTTAACAGACATAGACGAGAGAGTTTTCAACCCTTGGGTAACCTCCATTTGTGGAGCTCTTCTTATTCTCTTGGCCTACTATCAGAATAAGGGAGAGCAGATACCTGCCATGATCTGCCTAGCTGCAATAATGGTTGCTTCAGGAATAAGCCTGATAGTGAACTTTGTTTCTCTAAAGATGAAGAAACTTGAGCTTGTTGAGGGCGTGGTAAAAGATATTTATGAGCGCCAGATAGCCAAAAAGGGACGTTTTACCGGCTCTGCAAAGTTCACCTACTACCCCATAGTAGAGTATTCACTTGAGGGTTTGGAATCAAAAAGAAGGTGTAACGTTAACTCAAGCAGAAAGGAATCTTTCAAAGTTGGGGAGCCGTTTAAACTCTACTGGTCACCAACAGAAAACGGAATCAGAGAACGCTGTGCAAATACTGTTTTTCTGGTTGGTGGAATTCTACTAACTGTAGCAGGCATACTTGCGGGAGCTAGCATAGTTACAGCCCTTGCCTGAGAACTAGAAGACTCTGAATTTCCTCTCTTCGGGAACCAGTGGTATTTCGTTGATTAAAGCTTTCTCAATTCTTATATGGCTTACGCCTTTAATGAGCACAAGGAACTTTCTCAAAGATGAGACTGGTCCTTGTGCTTCCATTTCAACTCTTCCATCTTCAAGGTTCTTGACCCATCCTGTCAGATACAGGTCCTTACAGAAGTAGTAGGCTGTGTATCTGAAGCCTACATGCTGGACCCGTCCTGAGAAGTAAATGTGCCATCTGGTAGTATTCATGTCTTCAAATGTAGAAAAAAACGGACACCCCTTCAAGAGGTGTCCGCATTTGTTTCCTGATAATTATCAGTCCTGAGTTTTGTCTCCGAGAAGAGTGCCAAGGATGCTGTCCTTGCAGACGGCTACGTTAGTTTCACGGATCTTCTGCCTTAATGGTAGAACGGCTCTTGGTGAGACGCTTAACTCATCAATACCGATTGAAAGGAAGGTCTCTGTAAGTTCCAGATCTGCTCCAAGCTCACCGCAGATACCGACCCAGATACCGTTCTTGTGAGCATTGTCACAGACCATCTTGAGAAGCCTTAATACTGCCGGATGATGGGCATTGAAGAACCTTCCAAGGTCTGCGTTCTGTCTGTCACAGGCAAGAGTGTACTGTGTAAGGTCATTTGTTCCACAGGAGAAGAAGTCAACTTCCTTGGCAAGGCGGTCACTCATGACTGCTGCTGCAGGAGTTTCAATCATAATACCAATCTGAACACTATCGCTAAATGCCTTTCCTTCTTTTGTAAGCTCCTTTTTAACGCGCTCACACATCTTCTTGGCTTCTCTGACTTCCCAAACGCTAGTAACCATTGGGAACATAATGCAGAGGTGGCCAAATGCAGAAGCTCTGTAGAGGGCTCTGAGCTGGGTGCGGAATATTTCAGGCCTCTGAAGACAGATTCTCAGAGCTCTGTTACCCATGGCTGGGTTCTCTTCTTTTGGAAGATCAAAGTAATCAATCTGCTTGTCTGCGCCAATATCCAAAGTTCTGATAACAACTTCCTTGTCTCCCATATCTGAAAGAACTTTCTTGTAGGCTTCAAACTGGTACTCTTCTGATGGATAGTCGTCACAGTTCAGATAGAGGAACTCTGAGCGGAAGAGGCCAACACCTCCGGCGTCGTTGCCGAGAACAGCCGGTACATCGTCCGGACTTCCAATATTACAATAGACGCGGATTGACTGGCCGTCTTTTGTCTTGTTAGGCAGGCCCTTGAGTTTCTCAAGAAGCTCTCTAGTCTTCTTCTGGTCAGCAATCTTCTTAAGAATAAGCTTTCTGGTGTTCTCATCGGCGTCTACAATAATCTCACCCTTGGTGCCATCAATAGCAACTTCCCTGCCTGCGTACTCTTCCTTAACCTGCTTTCCAACACCGATTATGGCTGGGATACCCATGGTTCTTGCAAGAATAGCTGTGTGGCTGGAGCCACTTCCGCCTTCTGTTACAAAACCGAGAATCTTGCTCTTGTCCAGCTGGACTGTCTCACTTGGGGCCAGGTCATCTGCAGCGAGGATTACAGGAACCTCTGAATCAATACCGCCCTGAACAGCGCCGGTAAGAATACCGATAATTCTTGTAGAAACGTCCTTAACATCTGCAGCTCTGGCCTGCATGTAAGCGTCATCCATAGAGGCAAACATCTCAGCAAACTGAGCAGCTGTGTCTGAAACAGCAGCAACAGCATTTAGCTTTTCGTCCTGAATGAGGGCCTGAATAGCCTCTTCATAGTCCAGGTCTTCAGCCATGAGCTGGTGTGTCTCAAAGAGAAGAGCAGCCTCATCTCCGGCTTCAGCTCTTGCCTTTTCTGCAAGTTCTCCAAGCTGTTCAACAGCCTTGGCCTGAGCTTCTTTGAATCTTTCCCACTCTGCAGCAGTATCTTCTACTGTCTCGTGGGTTATTTCAGCTTTAGCTCTTTTGTAGAAATAGAGGGGTCCAAGTGCTACGCCAGTGGAAACTCCCTTTCCCTGAATTGAAATCATACTTACTCCTTGGCCGCTGGTTAGAGATTAGCCTTGAAAAAAGCTTCAATTTCGGCAGCTGCCTTTTCTTCGTCATCACCTTCAACAGTAATCTTAACTGTCTCACCCTGCTTAATTCCAAGACCCATGATTGCCATGAGCTTGAGAGCGTTTACAGACTTTTCTCCCTTAGAGAGGGTAATGGTTGAAGCATACTTTTTAACTTCCTTAACAAGAAGTCCTGCTGGGCGTGCGTGAATTCCAATAGGATCCTGTACTGTGTATTCAAATGATTTCATGTTTTTCTCCTTTTCCTAGAAAGGTGTCTGCGTCAACCGCAGACAACCTCTTCAAGATCTTCTGAATTTGTGAGCAGGACTGCTACAGTATTGTTGTAACCTGCCTTCTCAATCTTAGCCATATCAAAGCGGATAATCGGCTGTCCAGCCTTAACTGAGTCTCCCTCAGAGACGAGGCAGTCAAATCCATCGCCTTTCATGTTAACTGTATCTACTCCAACATGGATTAACAGTTCCATTCCGTTAGCCTCTAGGCCCACAGCATGCTTGCTGTCTGCAACAGAAGAAACGACTCCGTCAAACGGGGATACTACTAAGCCTTCAACCGGCTTGATTCCAACTCCGTCTCCGAGAGTGCCTGCTGCAAATGTCTCATCAGGAATATCTTCTCTCTTTACAACTGTTCCCTTGACCGGCTGCTTTACAACGCCGTTCTTGCACTTGATAACTGCTGGAGCATCAAACGGAGCAGCTTCTACCTTCTTTGGCTCTTCTGCTGGAGCGTCCTCAGCCTTTTCTTCCTTCCAGATAACTGTAGCTACTGCAAAGGCAATACCACCTGAGATGAGAAGAAGAACAGTGTAGACAAGTTTGTTGTTGATAATCAGATAACCAGGAATACCTGTAACACCGTAAGCTGTTGCTCCGAGGCTTGTAATAGCTCCAAAGAGGCTTCCTACTGCACCACCAATAACACCGGCGATAAACGGCTTCATGAAGCGGAAGTTAACACCGAAGATAGCTGGCTCTGTAATTCCGAGAGCAGCTGAAAGTGAAGATGGAAAAGCTACAGACTTAAGTTTGGCATTGCGACACTTGACGGCTACAGCAATACAAGCTCCGAACTGAGCAAAGTTAGCGGCAGAAGCAATTGGCATCCAAATATTCAGGCCGCCAGAAGCGAGCATACCAGCTTCAATAACGTTGTACATGTGGTGGAGACCCATGACTACTGTGAACGGATAGAGGGCACCCATCAGGAGAGCTCCAATACCACCTGTGGAAGTTACGAGCCACTGTGCACCTGCGAGAACCCAGTTTTCAAGGACTGAGAATACAGGTCCAATGATCATAAATGTGGCAAAAGCAGTTGTGAGGACTGTTACCAGCGGGGTGACAAAGAGGTCAATCATCTCAGGGACGTGCTTGTGCAACCATTTCTCAAGTGTAGACATGAGAAGGACTGCAAGAATTACCGGAATAACATGGCCTTGGTAACCAACCGCCGAAATCTTCAAGAATCCGAGTGTGACCCAGACCTCAGGCTGGTTTGTAGGTGTGACTGTCCATGCGTTCATGAGAGCGGGGTGAACCATCATAATACCAATAACTGCACCAAGGAAGATGTTTCCTCCAAAGACTCTTGCTGAAGAAATGGCAACAAGAACAGGAAGAAGTGCAAATGCAGTATTTGCAACCAGATCCAGGAACTGGAACCATCCAGAGGCACCGAATGAAGGAATAACCTTAGCAAGGGCCTCGACAAGACCCATCATGAGTCCTGATGCCACAATAGCGGGAAGAATAGGAACAAAGACGTCTCCAGGAGTCTTCAGAATCTTCTTCCAAAGCGGCATCTGTGAAGCTGCAGCTTTCTTGACATCATCTTTTGTTGCTGCAGATACACCTGTTACTGCCAGAAACTCATCATAGACCTTGTTTACGGTTCCTGTTCCAATGATCAGCTGAAGCTGACCGTTTGATTCGAACATGCCCTTGACGCCTTCCACGTCTTCAAGGGCCTTCTTGTTAATCTTGCTGTTATCAGCAATTACCAGACGTAGTCTTGTAGCGCAATGTGCTGCGCTGACTACGTTTGCGCCTCCGCCAATGTTGGCAGAAATCTGCTCGGCACACTTCCTGTAGTCGAGAGCCATTTTTTCCTCCTGAAAATAAAAAAATCCACAGGTGGATACCCGTGGATAAAAATAAGGGATAAATCCTTTGTAAATTTTACTTTGCCCCTCTCTGGAAGTAAAGAAAAATATGCATTTAAACACACTTAAAATGCCTTAAATCAGCCCTAACTCCTCAAATGCCTTGAACAGTCCGTCTTCCGTGACCGCCGGAGCAATCATCTTGCTTTCTTCCTTCAGTCGAGGACTTCCGTTAGCCATACAGACACTGAATCCAACAGTCTGAATCATCTCTAAATCATTCATACTGTCTCCGAATCCGATTGTGTCTTCAATTGGAATATTAAAGTGCTCAGCAACAATTCTCACCCCGCGTCCTTTGTCAAACTTTCTGTTTACAAGCTCTCCGTTCAGGCAGTTGTGAGCAGCCACATCCTGGACCACAAAATTAAACTGATCTTCCAGTGCTTCTTTTGCTTCAGTAAGCTGGTCGGATGTTCTGCACATGAAGACAATTTTATAAATTGGACGGCCGTCGTATTCATCTATGCTGTGAATATTCAGCTCCTCAGCAAGGGCCTTTCTCCACCTGATTAGCTCGCTGTTGCCTTCCGAAGCTTCAGCAAGAAAGTCTGCCAAGTCCTCATCTCCGTAGGTTATATCTTTAGCCTCAATTGTTCTGAAAACTCCGTTTCTCTTAAGTATCTCCATACCCAAGGTTTTTTGTTCTTCAGTCATGGGGCAGTCGTAGAGAACCTCATCTTTGGTGAAAACATAGCCACCACCACAGGCTACAGCTCCGTCAAAACCGTATTCAAGAACAGGGGCGAGCATGCCAGGGTTTCTGCCGGTGCAGAGAAAGACCTTGTGACCGTTATTCATGGCCTTGCGGATGGCAATAAGGGCACTCTCTGGGGGAGTGTTGCTCCCAGCCTCGGTCAATGTTCCATCAATATCTAAAAAAACCAGTTTCTTGTTCATGCTCCGAACTCCTCTGCACCAAACCACTTGAAGTTGAAAGGCTCAATATCTGCATACGGCAGGTTGTGTTTTTTACCTGTAATCAGGTTTACGTATTTCTCTGGTTTTAGAAGCCAGATTGACTGCATGCGGTCTGAGAAGTTGAAGTAAGAGACTATCTTCTCACCCTTGAAGTACCTTCCTATTCCTATAACGGACGGGTTTCCTGTCTCTTCAAGCCATGTGTCCGCTGTTGAATCAAAAGCTCTGTGGCTGTCTCTTAGCTCCTCGAGTTTACCAATATTCTTGAAAATCTTGCTCTCCACAGTGCCTCTTTTGTTTCTTCTTGCAACCTTGTTCCAGTCCAGATCTCCTCTGTGGAGGAAACGGCTGTCATCAGCTTTCAACGGGTTGTCGTGGTAGGAGTAATCATTTTCCTGGCCTATCTCGTCTCCACTGTAGAGCACCGGAACTCCGCTGAGGGTGAACATGAATGCGTGAAGCATGGTGTCTAGGCTAATGGCGCGTTCTAGGGCTTCTTTGTTATCCGAATCAAGGGCTGCTTCAATACCGCAAAGGGAGGCTGTGGTACCACAGAGGCGGGCATCGCCAAGGCGGGGGTCATCGTTATAGAGTTCTCCTCTGGCAAAGCTTGAGGGCCAGCGACCGGTTAAAAAGTCGTTGAGGTACTTCTTGTGAGGCACTTCGCTCTGCCCGAATTGGCTCAGGAAGGGGTAGTCGAGGCCCCAGCCTATATCATCGTGGCAGCGTAGATAGTTCAGGAACGTGTAATCTTTGGGGAGGGAAAAGACCTGCTCCATCTGGTGGGAGAGCAGTCTCACATCCTGAGTAGCTACTGTGTGCCAAATGGTTGCCATGGTTGTAACGTTGTAAAGCAGGTGGCACTCGGGCTTCTCAACAGATCCAAAGTACGGCACTACCTTGCTCGGCTCCATAACAACTTCCCCAAGCAGAAGCGTTCCCGGGCAAACTATCTCGGTAACCATCCTCATAATCCTTATCAGGTTGTGCACCTGAGGCAGGTTGCGGCAGTTGGTGCCTAACTGCTTCCAGATGTATGGAACCGCATCCAGGCGGATAATATCTATTCCATGGTTGCAGAGGTTGAGCATGTTGTCTGTCATGTCGTTGAACACAACAGGGTTAGCATAGTTCAGGTCCCACTGGTAGGGATAGAAAGTTGTCATAACAACCTTTTTTGCTTCCTCACACCAGGAGAAATTTCCCGGAGCGGTAACTGGGAAGACCTGTGGCACTGTCTGCTCAAACCGGTTTGGAATGTCCCAATTATCGTAGAAGAAGTAGCGGTCCTGGTACTCTTTTTCACCCTTTCTCGCCCGTTTTGCCCACTCGTGGTCTTCACTTGTGTGGTTCATTACATAATCAAGACAGACCGAAATTCCTCTCTTGTGGCACTCCGTTGCCAGGCTTCTCAAGTCTTTCATGGTTCCCAGATTGCTCTGAACCTTGCGGAAGTTGCTCACTGCGTAGCCACCGTCACTTCTGCCTTCCGGGCTCTCCAAAAGAGGCATGAGGTGCAGGTAGTTAACCTTGCAGTCTTCTACATAATCCAGGTGCTCCTTAACGCCCTTGAGGTTTCCAGCAAAGGCGTTTACATACATGAGCATGCCTGTGAGGCTGTTGCCCTTGTACCAATCCGGTTCTGCCTCTCTGGCCCTGTCTATCTTCTTCAAGCTCTCAGGCCGCTCTTGCCAAAGCCTGTAGAGCATGGACATGAAGTAGTCGTAGGCCTGAGTGTCGTTGTGATAGAGCTCACAGTACAGATAGCGTAGCTCTTCTTCATGCTTTTTGAAACGATTTGAAAACTCTTCTTCCCAGATTGTTCTGTCAGTCATAATAACTCCTCAAGGTAAGGCATGGCAGGGATGGCTCCCTTTCTACTTGTGGTAATTGACGCGGCCTTGTTTGCAAAATCCACATACTCTCTCAATTCTTCTTCTGTTAGATTCTCTATGTTTCCTCTCTTGGCTAGCTTTGAAAGTAGGGCTCCGAAGAACGTGTCTCCAGCTCCATTTGTATCTGCAACCTTCACACTGTAGCCTTTCACTGTCCCGCAAACAACTTTAGTCTTAAAGTAGGCCCCGTCTTTTCCAAGTGTAACAAAGACTATGCTCACACCTTTTTTTATCAGTGCTTCTGCGGCGGCTTTTGCTGTTTTCTTTCCAGTTAGTAGCTCAGTCTCTTCATTACTGATTTTCACAATATCACAAAAGGGCAGAACCTTTCTCATCTGCTTTACAGCTTCTTCTTCCCCTTTCCACAGTGTGGATCTGTAGTTTGGGTCATACGTGATTATGCTTCCACTCTCCTTAGCCTTTTTTACAACACTAATGATTCTTTTTCTGCAAGCAGGGTCCGTTAGGCTCACGCTTCCGAAGTGGAGCATGCCAGTCCCCTTTACATCTTTAAACGCTCTCTCTTCATCAATAAGCAAATCTGCGCCAGGTTTTCTTAAAAACGAGAAGCTTCTCTCTCCATCTTTTGAAACTGTAACAACAGCCAAAGTGGTGCTTGCTTTATCTGTTTGCTGCAGGCCTTTTATATCTACTTTGTTGTCTTCAAGAGTCTTTTTCAGTATCTCTCCAAACGAGTCCTTCCCAATACAGCCAACAAAGGCAGTGGAAGCACCAAGTCTAGAGGCTGCAACTGCTACATTTGCAGGGGCTCCACCCGGGTTTGCTGCAAAGCTAATTATTGAGTTTGAATCAACTGTGGTCTGAGTGAGGTCAACAAGAACCTCTCCAATTGTGGTAATCTTTAGTGCCATGAAAGCTATGATATAACACTTTGGAAACTAAAGACAGGGAAAATGTAATGTCAGGCTGACTTCAGGCATAGATGAAAGCTTCAAGCGGCTCACACTACCGTGTTTTTCAGCGTTCCAAGCCCCTCAATTGTTATTTCAACCACATCTCCCATTTCAAGCTTGCTTATCCCGCTCGGCGTTCCTGTCAGGATTATATCTCCAGTATTCAGCGTCATAACATTGGAAAGATAGCTTATCAGGTACGGAACCTTGAAAATCAAATTCTTTGTGTTTGAGTGCTGTTTAACTTCCCCGTTAACCATTGTTTCCAGATCCAGCGAAGAGGGGTCAATCTCGCTCTCAATAAACGGTCCAATAGGGCAGAAAGTGTCAAAGCCCTTGGCAACTGTCCACTGGCCCGTCTTGCTCTGCAAATCTCTTGCAGTTACATCATTTGCTATAGTGTAACCGAGAATATAGTCATTTGCCTGTTCTTCAGTGATCCTGTGGCACTTCTTGCCTATGACAACTGCCAGTTCTCCTTCATAGTCCAAGTGTTCTGACATGCCTTTGGGGTGCACTATTTTTCCATCCGGGTCAGCTATGGCTGTTGCGGCTTTCATGAAGACAACCGGTTTCTCCGGTATGGGAAGTTTGAACTCTTCTGCATGGTCTCTGTAGTTCAGCCCTATGCACAGAGCCTTACCGAACTCGGTCGGTGCCAGGAGTTTAATCTCTTTTACAGGGAATCTCTCTCCTGTTTCACTGCAGTTGCTGCAAAAATAACTTCTGTTGAGGACTTTTACTTCCTCTCCTTCCAGAATGCCGTAGTAAACCTTTTTGTCTTTTGAAAAACGAACATACTTCATGTCTTCAGTTGTACACCAAAACGCCTCTTTTCAAAAGTTTAATTTCTCTTATTTGCTCAGCCTCTCCTCAATCATATCCAGCACTCTATTGATTTCTCTCTTTGTGAAATTGTACCCATCCCCCTCAAAGGTAAAGAACAGATCTTCATTCAAGGTAAAGCCATTTGCCATATAGTCTGCCAGTCTCACAAAGTTATTTGCTGAATAATCGGAGTCAGTAATCTTCCCAAAGTGCTCAAGGTATATAAACTTCTCAGTAAATATGTTATAGAACGCAAAGTCTGGGTGTATGGTTAAAGGCCCCTTGGGAGTTCTCAGGGTTAAGTCTTTCTCATAAAGAACATACCTCTTTCATAGGCTGCATCTGCTATATCTTCCTCAGCCTTGGATCTTACCAGATACCCAATCTTAGTTGGCCGGTTTCTATTTCTATAGGGGTCTCTAAGTAGTGCATCTCTGTCATAGTAACTCTCTGGCCCATACTCTTCTATCAGAGCTTTGATCTTCTTGATCTGGAACAGGTATGGTTTTATCAAATGTCTCTTATGCTCTGGGATAGAGAAAAAGACATCTTTTGGGTCCTGATAGCTCTTAGCGACTTTTTGCATTTTCTTAAGAGCCTTGAGATTATTGTCCAGAGTTCTGGCTAGCGTGGTGTAGTAATTCTTGTACTCAAGCCCACTTATCAGGCCACTTTCAGATTTGTTGAGGTACCTTGCTTTACCATTTTCACAGATATAGTACCTCCAGGACTCATTCTCACGCTTAATCTGCAAGGTTTGGCCCTGGTGCAGATTCTGAAAGCTTTCAACATGGGTAGCAATTCTTTCTGTGGCCTTGCACAGTTTTTAATCATTGAATTAATTATTTTCATACCTATTAAGACGCCACAAAGTGCCCAAGCCTTGTTTTTAGGCTGGCGTTTCAAGGCAGTTTATTTTTTTACTCAACACGCTTTTCAAACTCAAAAAATTTTAAAACGCGTGTTTTTCACGCGTAATTAATTTTTTTTTGGCAATTACGCGTGTTTGACCAAGAGGGAACAGGCAAAATCAGCGTGTTGAAGCCGAGGAACACCGGCAAAATCAGCACGTTGACCCCAGTTCTAGTCCTAAAAGGAGCAGGGGCCGGAAACCCGACCCCTGCAGGAAGTATAATTAATCAGGAGGAGAAAACTTACTGTTTTTCTGAAAGCGGCTTAGCAAAGTGGAGAATCAAACCAATTGCTAGACCAATAAGGGAAGGAACAAGCCATCCAAGCCCTATGTTAAAGAACGGCAGAATATTGCTACCAAGAGAAACAATGGCCTCAATCGGGTGGGGAAGAGCCTTAATCAGATCAAACAAGGCTGAAACTGCTGCAAAACCAGTGACCCAGGCGTAAACTCTTCTGTCATGATTAAAAGCTTTTCCAGTGAGGGCTAGGATTATAAGAGTTATGGCCAGTGGGTATATGAACATAAGAACTGGAATGGAGAAGGTGATTATTGAGCTGAGTCCTATATTTGACACGAGGAATGAAAAAGCTGTGATTATGATTACAAGAGTCCTGTAGCTGAGCTTTCCTTTGAGCATTTTCTCGAAAGTTTCGCTACAGCTGATAACTAATCCGATTGCAGTCTTAAGACATGCAAAAGTAATGGTGAGAGCAAGAATAAAACCGCCGGCTCTGCCAAGGTAGTGGCTTGAAATCTGTCCAAGGGCTATGCCGCCGTTATCTGAAATCTCAAACAGACCGCGGGACTGAGCACCCATAACTATTGTAAGAATATAGATTAGAGCCATGAGTATGCCTGTCCAGAGCCCAGAACGGATAACATCCGAAGCAATCCTTGAGTCATCCTGAATGCCCATTGAGCGGACTATATTTATAACAACAATTCCGAATGCAAGGCCTGCAATTGCATCCATGGTGCCGTAGCCTTCAATGAAACCGTTGAAAAAGGCAGCATCTTTGTATGCTGCAGTGGGCTCAATTCCTGAAATAGCTGCTCCCGGTCTACTCATGGCAAAGATGATTAATAGCATGAGAAGAGTAAGGAAGACAGGATTTATGAACTTGCCAATTGAAGAAGTGATCTTTCCGGGTTTAAGGGAGAAGAAAAGAACAAAAGCAAAGAAGACAAAGGAAAAGATGAGCTGGGCAAGAAAAACGTTTGTGCCACTGCCGATTAGAGCTGTAATTCCGACTGTGAAAGATGTGGTTGCGCATCTTGGAATGGCAAAGAATGGGCCAATGGTCAGATACAAAAGGCAGGTGAAAAAGTAGCCATATGCAGGAGAGACCTTTGAGGATAATTCATGAAGACCGTCGGAGTGGGTTGAACCAATGGCTGCAACACCGAGAATAGGAATACCGACAGCAGTTATTATGAAGCCTATGGTTGCACCCCAGACATTGCTCCCTGCCAGCTGTCCAAGGTGAACCGGGAAGATAAGGTTTCCGGCTCCGAAGAACATGCCGAAGAGTGTGCTGGCAACAATGATTGTCTGTTTCAAACTCAGTTTTTTCATATTTTCTCTCCACTAAGTAGCCCAAGTATAAAAAAATTTTGATTCTGCATGAAATCCGTTTATATAATAGGTGTATGACAAATTCTCATACCTGTTAGCATAGTAGCAACTACAGCAACTGAAATGGTAATGAGCACAGAAAAACATAGACTTGGAGGTCTTTGATGGACAGTAGAAAGCTTGAGATTCTCTTAACGGTTACGGATTTGGGTTCTTTCTCAAAAGCCTCTGAAGTAGTTGGTTATACCCAAAGTGGACTGACACATATGATGGACAGCCTGGAAAACGAGATAGGCTTTCCTGTTCTAGATAGAGGCCACAGGGGAATAGCTCTTAACGAGAACGGCAAGATTCTAATTCCTCTTATCAGGGATTTTCTTAAAGCAAACACAAACCTAAATAACAAGATAGCTGAGATGAAAACAGAGAAGTCTGCAACGATAAGGGTTGCTGCCTATGCGAGTATGGCACTTAACTGGTTGCCTCAGATTCTGTACAGCTTCAGAAGAACATGCCCAGAAGTAACAATAGATTTAAGAATGGTTGACCACGCAATTGAGCCGTTTGAACTTTTGGAAAGTGGCAAGACGGATATAATCTTTGCAAGCCGACAGGATAAGATGAATTGCAGGTGGATTCCTCTTTACAGAGAGCCGTTGTATGCCATTTTACCATCAACGTATCCATTAAATGGAAGGACAGAGTTTCCCGTTGAGGAATTTGCCGGTAAGGAGTTTCTTATGCCGTACGGGCAGTTTGACAAAGAAGTCAAAAAGGCTCTGGGGCCTGTGGCAGATAGGATAATTGAGAAAAATTCTAAGGTGGATGATGAGACGGTTGTCAGAATGGTTGGGCTCGGGCTTGGAGTTTCTATCATGTCGGAGCTGATGATTAGAGGCCCACGTGATTCGGTTCTATGCGTGCCGATTAAGCCTCTCTCTTACAGGGAGCTGGGAATAGGGGTTGATAATGAGTCTTATAACAGGTATTCAATAAGAAACCTGATTGATTGTGTGAATTCAATGATGAGTTCACTTACAGGGGTTTAAGGAGGAATTGTGCTTACAGATGCCTACAGACTGTCAAATGGAGTGAACATACCGGTTGTCGGTTTCGGGACCTGGCAGACACCTGACGGAGACGTTGCTTACAACAGCGTTCTTGAGGCCCTCAAATGCGGTTACCGCCATGTGGACACAGCAACCGCCTACGGCAATGAAGAAAGTGTTGGTCGGGCCATAAATGATTTCATGAAACTCTCTGGAGTAAAACGTGAAGAGATTTTCGTTACAACCAAGCTTGCAAATCCTGACCATGGTTACGAAAAAACCAAAGCGGCCATTGAGCGTTCTCTCAAGGCACTGAACCTTTCCTACGTGGACCTGTATCTTGTTCACTGGCCGAATCCGGTCATGTACAGAAATGCCTGGAAGGCTTTCAATGCAGAAAGCTGGAAGGCCATGGAGGAGGCATATAAGGAAGGAAAGCTGAGGGCTCTTGGTATTTCCAACTTCTTCCCACGCCATTATGAGGCTCTTATGGAGAGTGCAGAGGTGGTTCCGATGGTCAACCAGATCAAGCTTTGTCCAGGAGAGGAACAGGAGGCTCTTGTTTCCTACTGCAATGAGCACAACATGGTTGTTGAGGCTTACAGTCCTCTTGGAACAGGTGCCATGTTCAACAGTCCTCTCATGCAGAGCCTTTCTGAAAAATACGGAAAGAGCATTTCGCAGCTTTGTATAAGGTGGAGTCTTCAGAAGGGTTTCCTGCCGCTTCCGAAAAGTGTAACTCCTTCAAGAATTGAGGAAAACTCAAAAGTCTTTGATTTTGTCATAAAAGAAGAGGACATGAAGGCCATGAGTGCCATAGATATTGGAGAGCTTGGTATAAAGGGCCAGAGAGACCCGGATATTACAACGTTCTGATTCTTTTATTGGCATGTGCCAGAAGTGAAGAAAAAGAAGAAAATGAGATGCGTGTTGCTGTTGTTTCAAGGGGCATGGAGCGCTTGCAGGTTTTTTGCGTGCGGCGGAGGCCCAGGTGCTTATCTGTGGCGGAATAGGCATGGGCGCCAGAGTGGGGCTTGAACAGGTCGGAATAGAACTCATGCCAGGCGCTTCAGGAAAT
>CAJOOY010000051.1 GCA_905236385.1 uncultured Spirochaetia bacterium | reverse complement strand
CTATTGGGGTCAAAGGTCGGAGGCATAGGCCGTTACTACGACTGGGCAGTTACAAGCCCATTACCTTTAGGTGATGGGTAGTTGACTACTATGCTTGTACTCTCTCCGCCAGTTCTTGTAAGGTTCTTCAGGAAAGAAGTAAAACCGTTTTTGCGGTTTTCCATGAATACCAGCTTGTCTTCCACGTGTTCTATTACATAAAAGCCCAGGTCTGAGAAAATCCTCATGTTTTGGGCAATTGCAGGTTTTAGAATTTCCATGTGATTCTCCTTTAGTTTCATATATAAATGATTATATATTGCAGAATTATATACAATTGAAATAAAAATACATAAATGTCTCGTTTGTTAGGCAGTTCTTGGGTTATATGAGTTGTTTTTACTGTTGAATACAGTGAAAGGAAGATCACGGTTTCAATGACTTCGTTTTATTGGGGGAAGTTTCCAGAGTAGTCTGTAGACCAAATGAGTGAAACAGCAGCTGTTTGAAACCCGACCCCTTGTCCAACAAGTGCTGAAAAGAACCTGAAAATGTAAAAGCAATTGAATGGAAAGCTAAAGAAAAAGGCTTGTAATTACCTTATAAACAAGAAATTACAAGCCATCAATGCCTTACTGCGGAAGGCTCAGTTTGTGCTAATGTTTTCTATTGAGTACTGTTTAAGGAATGCATTGTAGGTATCGTTGAATTTTTTGCTGTTGTGCTTGTACTCATTAAGCGTTTCATGCAGGTTCAAATTGTGTCTGCCGGCATCTATGACACAACCGGCCACGTTAGAGCAGTGGTCACTGACACGCTCCATGCTGGTTAGGACATCGGTGAGAATAAAGCCAGCCTCAATACTGCAGTTTCCACTCTGAAGCCTCATAATATGCCTTGTTCTTATCTCGTCTCTGAGTCTGTCTACAACCTGCTCAAGAGGCTCAACATTTAAAGCAGCTTCCAAGTTGTGGTCAACAAAAGCCGTATAGGAGAGGTCTGAAATGTCAGATATGGCCTTGGAAATGACCTGCATCTCATTTGCAGCGCCCTCGGAGAAAGAAATGCCTTTATCAAACATTTCTTTTGAGGATTTGACAATAGATACGCTGTGGTCCGCAATTCTCTCAAAGTCAGTTATCATCTTTAGATACTCGCCAGCAGCCATACTTTCTTCTTCCGCTATCTTCAAGCTGCTGAGTTTTACCAGGTACGTACCGATAATATCCTCATAGTGGTCCGTCAAATCTTCCTTCTCTTGTACTGAAGCAGCAACTGAATCAGAATAAGAAATCAAAGTAGAAAGGGCTTCTTTAATAGAATCTCTAGCTGCTTTTGCCATATCAATCATAAGTGTGTGGCACTGCTCAAGAGCAAGAGCTGGGGTTCTGAGAAGAAGTTCATCAAGTTCAACTGTTTTCTCTTCTTCTTTCTGGACAATTACCTTACAGATAATCTTTTCAACAAGACCGTTAATCGGAGCCATGATGGCTACACATAGAAGTTTGAAAGAAGTATGGCAGAGAGCAATTGTGAATGGGTTTGCAGCCGAGGTCAGGAAGGCTGGCTCAAAAACTTCTTTTACAATAAGAAAGACTATGACCCAGAATACCGTGCCAATAACATTGAACGCTAAATGGTAGCCGGCTGCACGCTTAGCGTTTGTGTTTGTGCCCATAGAAGATAGCAGGGTAGGTACACAGGCTCCAATATTCATACCCATGATAATAGGAATGGCTGCCTGGAAAGATACCAGACCCGTAAGAGACAGAGACTGCAGCACACCAACAGAGGCTGAGCTTGACTGAATGATTGCTGTAAGCACAGCTCCGATCAGAATTCCAAGGGCTGGATTTTCCAGGGTGAGAATCAAGTTGTGGAACTGCGGAAGGTCCTTAACTGCAGAAACAGAGGTGGACATGGTGTCCAAACCAAACATTAGGGTAGCAAAACCCAGAAGGATCATTCCTGTATCCCTGCGTTTTGTTGTCTTTCCTGTCATCAGGTAGATGACACCAACAAGGGCAAGAATAGGTGTGAAGGAAGAGGGCTTAAGCATCTGGAGGAAGAAGTTCCCGCCGGATATGCCCGAAAGGCTCAAAATCCATGCTGTGATGGTTGTTCCTACGTTTGCACCCATTATCAGGTTTATGGCCTGACTTAAAGTCATAAGACCTGAGTTTACAAAACCTATTATCATAACAGTAGTTGCAGAAGAGCTCTGAACTGCTGCAGTAACAAGCAGACCAGTAATGAAGCCGACTAGCTTGTTGTCTGAAAGCTTTCCAAGGATTGTTTTAAGGCTGTTTCCTGCTAGTCTCTTAAGCGATTGTCCCATTACGTTCATTCCAAAAAGGAACAGACTGAGACCGCCTATCATTGAAAGTACATCAAATATGTCCATATGTTTGAGTATAGAATAATTTAAAAAATTTTTTCTACTGGCTTATTACCATTGGCTGTGGATTTCACTTCTCAGATACCTGTCATAGATTTCTTGAACAGCATTCATCTGCTCAGCAGTCAATTCACTTAGCCCTGCTGCCAAAACATTTTCCTTTACCTGAGAAGCTCTGCTGGCACCGGGAATTACTACACTTACCTCTTCATGCATCAAAATCCAGCGTGTGGCATATAAGGCAAGGTTGTCCGAGAACACTTTCTTCAATTCATCCACTGCCTCAAGGCCGGTTTCACAAAGGTGATTCCTGATTCATATGCTGCTTCAAGAATTCTAAGAGCCTCCTCTTCGTTGAAGGGATCTCCCCATCTTGTACCAAGTTGCCATGTTCCAAGGCCTATCTCTGAAACCTGTTTTCCTGTGTCTCCGAACAATCTTGTGTTCATTAGTCACTTCCTTTGTTCAGATAATTGAGAAGGAATCTCTCCGCAAGGGAGTCTTTTCTTATGTTCTTTATGGCTTCTTCCTCTGTAAACCAACAGTAGGAATCTATTTCCTTGTTTGAGCACAGGTCAGCAGCTCTCTCAATCCAAACAGTCCAGTTGAGCATAAGAGTGTTGCTTCTTTCAAAATAACTACTCTTGTTAAACTCTATTTTCACAGCTTTCAGATTAGTCTCTTCGTAAATCTCTCTAGCTACTGCCGCTTCAGCGTCTTCTCCACGGTTGACATATCCGGCTACCAAAATATAACTGTCTCTGCCGTACTGCTTAATCAGTAGAATCTTTTTTGTTTCAGGGTCCCTGACAATCATGCTGCAGGCTGTATTGAATACAGGAAAGTGATACTCAGCGCAAGAAGGGCAGTACTGGACCACTCCTTCTCCTTCCATATCTCTAACTTCATACTTAGTTCCGCACTTAGTACAGAACTTTTCGTCTTCATTTATAAATGCCATGACTAGTATTTTAACCAAAAAGAAGGGCCACCATAAAGATGACCCAACCAAACCTGAAGAAGTTTTATCAATAGTTTTCTGCACTCAGCTCAAAGTAGCTCTGCGGATGAGCACACACTGGGCATACTTCAGGAGCCTTTGTTCCTACAACTATGTGCCCACAGTTTCTGCACTCCCAGACTTTTACTTCACTCTTCGCAAAGACCTGCTGCATTTCAACATTCTTAAGAAGGGCTCTGTAGCGCTCTTCGTGGTGCTTTTCAATAGCGGCAACTCCACGGAACTTCTTGGCTAGAGCATCAAAGCCTTCTTTCTCAGCAGTCTTTGCAAACTCTTCGTACATGTCAGTCCACTCATAGTTTTCACCATCAGCTGCAGCTGCAAGATTCTCTGCTGTGCTACCAATTCCGTTAAGTTCCTTAAACCAGAGCTTAGCATGCTCTTTCTCGTTTTCTGCTGTCTTTAAAAAGAGGTCAGCAATCTGCTCAAAACCTTCTTTCTTTGCCTTTGAAGCAAAGTAGGTGTATTTGTTTCTTGCCTGTGATTCGCCGGCAAAAGCTGCTTCAAGGTTTTTCTCTGTCTGAGTACCTGCATACGGGTTTTTCTTTTCCATACATCATTCCTCCTAGAGCATAGAATAAAGGCTTAAGATAAACTAATCAACCTTCAGAGAAGGTAAGAGGGCCAGAAAGACCTGACCCTCTTACAATTTGGAGAAATAAAAAAAATTACTTGAAGTTTTCACCGACAACCTCAGCTTTCATGAGGTTGGATGAAACACTCTGTCCAAGAGGGACGCCAGCTGTGATGACAACTGTATCGCCCATCTTGACCAGACCTTCCTTTAAAGCAACTTCAGTACACAGGGAAAAGATTCTATCAGTATTATGAACCTCTCCGGTTAGGAAAGGAATAATACCCCAGCTGATTGCCAGCTGCCTTCTGACTTTTTCTCTTGTAGTCATGGCCCCAATAGGGCAGGCAGGACGGAAACGGCAGATCATACGAGCTGTATGACCAGAGTTTGTAGCTGTAAGAATAGCAGTAGCGTTTAAATCCATGGCTGTAAGGCAGCAGGAGTGGGTAATAGCATCATTAATGCTCTTCTGAGCAGAAACATGACGGCGCTCAAACTGTCTCCAGAAATCTATGGAAGACTCGGCTTCTCTTACAATCCTATCCATGGCAGAGAGGGCCTCAATTGGATACTTTCCTGAAGCCGTCTCTCCTGAGAGCATGACACAACTTGTTCCATCAAAAACTGCATTTGAAACGTCTGAAACCTCGGCTCTGGTTGGACGCGGGTTCCTGATCATAGAGTCCAGCATCTGGGTTGCAGTGATAACTGGCTTTCCAGTCTGAAGCCCCTCGTGAATCATTCTTTTCTGCAGAATTGGAACCTTCTCGGCGGGTATTTCCACGCCCAAATCTCCACGGGCAACCATAATCCCATCAGAGGCCGCAATTATCTCTTCAAGATTGTCAACGCCTTCCTGGTTCTCAATTTTTGAGATAATCCTGATCCCGTCCCCACCGCACTCGTGCAAAACTTTTCTGATTGACTTCACGTCAGAGGCTTTTCTAACAAAGGACGCGGCTATGAAGTCAAAATCGTTCTCAACGCCGAACTTTATATCCGAAATATCCTGCTCTGTGAGGGCAGGAAGCTTTATGTGTGCCCCTGGAATATTAATGGACTTGTTAGATGAAAGGCTTCCGCCATTAGCAACTGCACAATGTATCTCTCTACCCTTTATCTCTTTTACTTTCAATCCTATTAGCCCATCGTCTATAAGGATAGTTTGTCCAATCTCGACTTCCTTATACAGCTCAGGGTAGGTGACTGATACAATCTTCTCATTTCCCAGAACATCTTCACAGGTGAGTGTAAACTCATCTCCAGCCTTAAGCTCAATGCTGTGTTCAAATTTCCTGACCCTGATTTCAGGGCCCTTTGTATCTAAAATAGTTGCTACAGGGACCCCGAGGGAGTCTCTAACGCTACAGAACATATTAAGTCTGTCAAGCTGTTCAGCATGTGTTCCGTGTGAAAAATTAAAACGAGCAGCGTTCATGCCACCGAGAATGAGCCTACGTATCATCTCCGGACTGTCTGTTGCAGGCCCAAGTGTGCAGATTACCTTTGTTTTTCTCATGCGGAACTCCCTTGATATTATTTTAAATAATCTGAAGCTCATGATTGAGAAAGGTTTTTGTATTTTTCTGTTGTTTTTTGACTGCTAAGAGCTGTTTACAACAGTGATGTCTGTTGTATGAAGTATCAAAAATTTTATATAATACGATGTTGTAATTTCAGGAGGGGCCAAATGAAAAAGCTTTTCTTATTTCTTCTGATTATCTTTCTCATTCCTACTCTGGTCTTTGCTCAGGCCATGGGTGAGAATCTTAAGAAAATGGTAAAAGAAAGTAATCTCGATTATTCAGAATTCATCTATATACCGGCTGAAGAGCTTGAGGCTGTAGAAGCCGAAGAAGCCACTGTGACCGAAGAAGCTGCAGAGGTTGCAGAAGCTGTTGAAACTGTTGAGGTTGTCGAGACCGTTGAGACCATCGAGGCCGAAGAAGCTACAGAGGTTGTAGAAGCTGTTGAAACTGTTGAGGTTATCGAGTCCGAAGAGGTTGCAGAGACCATTGAAATAGTTGAAGCTACCGAGATTACTGAGGAGATTGCTGAAGAAGAAGTCCATGAATGGGCTTTCAGATACTTTGGTGTCTCTGTCGGAGGAGATAGAAACTACCTGATTTCTGCGGGAGAAGGAATTGAGGAGCCTGTGGCATTGTCTTCAGCACTCTTTAATGCTGATGGTACCGTGCAGAAGAAAGGTGGAAAGTTTGTAGCAGATTCGCCAGCAGATGGTGGAAGCTATTACTTTACTACAATTAATCCTATGACAACGAACTTCTATTTCCAGGCAGATGTCACGGTGGATGGCATTAACCCAACCCTAGATGGACAGGAAGGCTTTGCTCTCATGGCCAGAGATGCTCTTGGGGAGCAGGGCGTTTCAGGTAACTGGATGGCAAATCTTGTATCCGTTTCGGCTACTAAGCTGCCTTCTCCTGAAACCTCGGCCACAATCGGATTCAGAGGCTACACCGGCATCTACACTCCTGAGGCCTCAGAGCAGAACAAGATTTCCAGCACAAGAGTTGGCTGGTTCAAGAACCAGGACGGCTCCGCAAAGAGGATAGAACAGGGAAAGACTTACAGAATAAGCCTCGAGAAAACAGATTTCGCGTACATTGCAACTCAGTATGATATTGAGACAAATCAGATTATTGGCTCCTATACATATTACATTCCTGCAAAGGACAAAGAAGCTACCACAGTCAGTAGCTATGATGAGTTAAATGACCCACTGACATACCAGGAAGAGGATAAGGCCTATGTGGCTCTTGTTGTTGCCAGAGGCTTAAATGCTACATTCTCCAACATCCAGTTCAGCACAAGCGCCTGGAGCGCAGAGAATTGGCAGCCGGAACCAGCAAACTTAACAGATCTTTCAACAGCTGTTATTTCTTCCGAAACAGCAGCTGGCGGAAGCTACACTCTTGTCTTCAGAACAAATGCAGACGGAAAGGCAAATGTATACTGTGAAGACAATCTTGTAGCAGAGGCTGTTGAGGTTAAGGCAAATGTTCAGTGCTCAGTCACGTTTGATATTTCTGCTGAGGAGAACAACATAAGAGTGGACTTCACTCCTGATGAAGACTTTGCATTCAGTGCCAACGAGAAGCTCTCAAGCTATGATACTTCTTCCTTCTCATGGACTGTAACTCAGAGAGAAATCGGAAGAGGGATTATTATTTACGTATCACCGGAAGGCTCTTCTGAAAACACTGGTTCTTCCTTTGCTGATGCAGTGGATATAGTTACGGCATTTAACTATGCGGCTCCTGGTCAGGTAATCTTCCTTCGTGAAGGAGTTTATGATCTTTCAGATACAGCTCTTACAGTTGCAAGAGGCCGCAACGGCTCAGCTGATAAACCAATTACTGTTCTGACAAGCGGTGGCAAGTTTTCAACTCTTGACTTCGGTGGAACAGGAAAAGGAATAAAGATCTGGGGCAACTACTGGGAGTTTACGAATATAAATATTACAAATACTGCAGACGGCTCACATGGCATGCAGCTTGCCGG
>CAJOOY010000050.1 GCA_905236385.1 uncultured Spirochaetia bacterium | reverse complement strand
GCAACTATTCTCACGTCCACTTCCTGGGTCACGGATGAGCCCACTTTCTCGTAAGTGCCGTACTCAACCACTCTGAGTATCTTTTCCTGGACCGGCATGGGAATGAGGGCTATCTCATCCAGGAAAAGCGTTCCACCCTGTGCCTCTTCAAATCTGCCGGCTCTGCCTTTGCCGGCACCTGTGAAGGCTCCGCTCTCGTAGCCGAAAAGCTCACTTTCTATCAGCGAAGGTGTCAGAGCAGCAAGGTTTACCGTAACCAGATTCTTCTGCCATCTGGGAGAGAGATAGTGCAGTCTTCTGGCAGCTATCTCTTTTCCGCTTCCCCTCTCACCTATTATCAATACACTTCTGTTTACAGGAGCGGCCGCAGAGAGCTGGCGAAGGAAGGTCTGAAAAACCTCGGACTCACCAATATATGTTTCGCTGTACTTATCCATGCCTGAAATTTACCACATGTTGGCGATTTTTACCACATATTATGGTAAATTTTACCTACAATTTGCCAAATAAGGCTGATTTTCCTGCTTTTCTTCAAGTTGGCACGCTCCGTGCTTTAGAGATGTCATAACAGAAAAACAAAATCAAGGAGGCCCGAAATGGGAGTTTTTTCAAGATTCAAAGACATAGTAAATTCAAACATCAATTCATTACTGGACCAGGCAGAGAACCCGGAGAAGATGATCAGTCTGATGGTTAACGAAATGGAAGATACCATCATAGAGCTCAAGAGTGCGTGTGCAGGTTCCATTGCAGCAAAGACAAAGGCAGAAAGGGAACTTGAAGAGCTGGAAGAAGCAGTAAGGCGCTGGGAAAAGAGAGCCGAGATGGCAGTCGAGAAAGGTATGGACGATCTGGCTTGTGAAGCCATCACCGAGAAAAACAGAGTTCTCAAGCATGTAGCAGATGCCAAGGCAGAACTTGAAAAACTTTCGGAGATGATTAAACATTATAAAGAAGACATCCAGAAGCTTGAGGACAAGCTTGAGTCCACCCGCAAGAAGTACGAGAAAATCAAGGCGGAGGCGGAGGTTGCAAGAGCCAAGGCCAGAGCCGCCAAGAGCGCTCAGGAAGCTTCAAGCTGGGACACCATGGAACGCTTTACCCGCATGGAAGAGAAGATTGACCGCATGAATGCAGAGCGTGAGATGCGCGAGCAGAGCGCGAACACAGAGAAGCAATTCAGGACCATGGAAGAGAACCAGGCCGCCAGAGAGGAGCTGGAGCAGCTTAAAGCCAAGCTCAAAGGAAAGAACTGATGCAGGATGTTGCGATTGTTTTGATAGTTTTCTCGTCTATTCTGATAGCCCTGGGCATGATTCTATACAGGCCGGCAGCCTTCAGAAAGTACAAGGAAAAGCAAGATAGAGAAGATGGGAAAATAAGCCGTGAAGAGCTTTTAAGGCAGATTGACAGCCTGGAAAAACGGATAGACTACCTTAATGCCACATTGGAAGAGGAGAGAAGAAAAAGAAATGGCTACTGAGAGATTATACAGATCAAGACATGCGGATTTGCTTGGAGTCTGCCACGGGATTGCTGAATGGAGAAATCTTCCTGTAGGAGTAGTCCAGCTGGCATTTATCCTTGTTGGAGTTTTTACTGCCGTACTTCCCTGTCTGGCCATCTACCTGATTGCAGCCATTCTCATGCCTCTGAACCCCTACGACGACGAAGAGTATGAGGAAGTGAAGAACAGCAAGAGGAGATCCAGAAAAAAGGACGACTACTCCAGAGAATCTTATTCTTCTGAAAATGATGATATAAACGACCGCTTTGAACGCCTCAAGAAAAAGGTCTATGAAACAGAAGCCAAAGTTGAGGATGCAGAGCGTCAATGGGATGACAAGTTCTACAACAGCACCAAGTAATACCGTCATAAAACTCCTTGGCCTGGCCCTCAGTGACCAGGCCTTTTTCTTTTACTCCTTAGGCATGTATCTAAATCTGATGATCTCAGCTGCTATTGAGATGGCTATCTCAGCAGGAGTGTCTCCGTACAGCTCTATTCCTATGGGAGAGTGAATCTCTGAAATGCGCTCCTCGCTGATTCCGTTTTCACGCAGGAACTGCAGAGTCATGGCAACCTTTCTTCTGCTTCCAATGCAACCTATGTAGGAAGCCTCCGTTTTTGCAATCTGCAAGAGCACATCCCTGTCCCCTACATGCCCGTGGGTCATTATTGCCACGTAGTCACCCTTCTTTATCTGTACGGATCCTGAAATATCTGAGTAATCGCCGAGAATTACATTTTTAGCCTTTGGGTGGCGCTCTTTTGATGCAAACTCAGGTCTGTCATCTATAACAGTTACATCAAAGCCAACATGTTCCATTACAGGTACTACCTCAGCCCCAACATGGCCTCCGCCGAAAATGTAGAGAGTGGGCCTTAGCTCTTCTTCTTTAAAGAGGTCTTTCAGATATTCATCAGTGGTTTTTATACAGTCAAGAAAGGTAAAAGAGACAGTGACGTTACCTCCACAGACCATGGAAATATCATCTTTCTCATTCTCGTTCAGTCTGAATTCCCGCACAAAACCCTGCCCACTTTCATGGACCTCAAGAGCCTTCTCTGCACAGTACTTCTCCAGAGCCCCTCCGCCTATGGTTCCAAAGATCCTGCCAGTAGGGCTTACGGCCATGGCAGAGCCGGCCTTTCTGGGAGAAGATCCCTCTGAAGAGATTATTGTGCACACTACGGCGTTTTGAGCGTGTAAAAACATTTTTTTAACTTCTGAATAAAGACTCACCTTCTTCCTCCCGTCTCTGCTGAGAAAAGCAGACATTTTCTTGTTTTTCTAAGATAGAACGGAAACTCCTTTTCTTCCGTCCTCTCAAGTAGCTTCTCTACATTTTCCATTGTAATTACAGATCTATCCTTATCTCTACTGTAAATTTCAAAGAACCTGACAGCGTCTTCAATACTTCTAAACGGCTGACCGAACTCCACCTCAAACTCCTCTTCCGTGTAGTTCTCTGTCAAAGAGTTTAGCTCTTCTCTGAAAGAAGAATCGTACTCAATTGGAACACCGGTGAGTGAGAAGCGGTGAGTTTTGTACGCCCTTTTCACTATAACTATCTTTGGGCAGCCCAGACGCCCGGATATCTCAAAAGCTTGAGAAACGCTGCCAAAAAGGCTGAAGACCATAACTTCAGGCTTTAGGCCTCCTGTTATCTTCTCTACACCGTCTTTCAATAGATCACAGTTTACAGCCCTTATGTTCTTTATGTTCTTCTTTATGGTCTCTTCTCTAAGACTCTCTATGGCAGAAGAGCTTAAATCTGCGCCTATGGCACACTCAAAGAGTTTTGAAAGCTCAAGAGTTAGAGACCCAGTTCCACAGCCAGCGTCTAGCACAGTTTTAGCCTCTGGACACAGAAGCTTGACCTTGTTTGCGAGAACCGAGAAATAAGCTGTTTTCTGCGTGGCGTCTTTCATGAAAGAAATCATGTCAGGCGTCCAGAATTCCATCCTGTTCATGAAAAACCTCAGAATACCGGCGTACAGACCTTATACTGAGATTTTCCCACATTTACCGTGTTAACGGCAACATCTATTGAATAAAGGCTCTCCATCACTTCTTCAGTCAGAACATCTTCAGGTTTACCGTCGGCAAGAAGTTCTCCATCTTTCATGGCTATTACCCTGCTGGCATACCTGAAGGCATGGTCCGGATTATGGGTTGAGATAAGCATGGTATAACCCTTATCTCTAAGCTGAAGAACCCTCTGCATAACACGGAAGCTGTTTCCAAAGTCCAGGTTTGCAGCCATTTCATCCATAACAAACAAGGATGCATCTTGAACCATGGCTCTGGCTAGAAGCATAAGCTGTCTCTCTCCACCTGAGATTTTCATACTACCTCTGTCAGAGAGGTGCTCTATCCCAAGTTCTTTCATTACCTCAAGGGCTTTTTCCACATGCTCTTTACCAGGCATCTCAAAAACCCCAAGCTGAGAAGTTACTCCCATTAGAACGCTGTCCAAAACAGTATGGTTGAACACGGGACTGTAGCTTTGAGGTATGTAAGCAAGAATTTTGGACAAGTCCTGTCTTCTGTAGGAGAGAGCGTTTTTCCCGTTTATAAGAACCTCTCCTCCCTGTGGTTTAAGAAAACCGAGCATACACTTGAAGAGAGTGCTCTTACCCACCCCGTTTGGTCCGAGAAAAAATATTATTTCCCCATCCCCTGCAGAAAAGGAGACGCCATTGAGCACCTTTTGATCCCCAAAACTCTGTGGCCTAGCCGAGCGTAGCCCATATGAAAAGGACAGGTCTTTAACCTCAAGCTTCATTCCCGCTTCCCCCTTTCACTATCAGGGCTATGAACACAGGAGCGCCTATCAGGCTTGTCAAAATTCCCAGAGGAATTTCAGAAGTTGCTACTGTGCGTGCTAAATTATCAGTTAGCATGAGAAACGCAGCACCGGAAATGGCACTTGCAGGAATCAATCTCCTGTAATCCTGACCATAAAGCAGACGGCAGATATGCGGAATAACTAAGCCTATCCACCCTATCATACCACTTATGGCCACACTGGCAGAGGTTATAAGGGTGGCGCACACAATCACTGCAAACCTGAGTTTTGAAGTATCTATTCCCATGCTTCTGGCTTCAGATTCTGAAACAGTCAACAGGTTAATTCTCCACCTAAGAAGAATAATTGGAACAAGCCCTACCAAGATGGGACCAAAGGCAAGCAAGAAGTCTCGGTTTTTTACTGAACTTAAAGAGCCCATCAGCCAGTACGTTATGGCCGGGAGCTGGTTGTTCTGGTCCGCAACCAGTTTTATAAAACTGGTTCCGCTCTGAAACAGGGAGCCCACAACTATTCCCGAAAGAACCAAGGCCAGTGTGGTCTTAATCCTACTTAGCCTTGAAATCATGTAAGTGAGCATGACGGCAGCTAAGCCTGAGAGGAAGGCAAAAAACGTGATTGTGTAGTAAGAAGCTCCAATGAAAATAGCTAAAGACGCCCCGAAACCGGCGCCTGTAGAGGCTCCGAGAAGGTCCGGGCTGACCATAGGGTTTCTGAACATGCCCTGAAACGAGGCTCCGGCCACAGACAAAGCTGCGCCGACAAGCGCGGCGCAGGCAATTCTTGGAAGTCTCACGTTCAGAACTATTGTCTGAGCTTCTATGCTCCAGCCTCTCATACTTTCCGGCAGAGTGAGCGAGTTCCCAGAAACAAGTCTTATCAAAGCATCTGATAAGATTCCCACCGTTTCAGAGACACTAATTCTGTACCGACCCAAAGCAAATGAGCCAAAGAAAATGAGAATAGAGGCTACCGAAAGAAGTAAGAACCTTACCCTATACTTCTGTTTTTCCATTTTATCCTTTTGGTCCTAGAGAGCCTTTGAGAGCAAGGCAGCCACCTCGGCATCTGTCAGATCATACGACCAGAAGAGACTGTAGTACTCTTTCACAACTTCTTCAAGGTTATAGGTGTAGTATTGAGGGTAAACAAGCTTTCCAAGCCACCAAACTCCAATGAGCATGTTGATTGACGGAGGCTCGCTGAGCCAGTTGTACGGAAGATCAGGAATCTCGTAGTAGGCGCCGACCCTTACGGCCCAGAGGTTCTTCCACACGCTGTCCGTCTCCACGCTGTCATAGATACTGCCGGCAGAGAAAACAATCATGTCCGGATCCGCCTTGTACAGCTGCTCGGCATTGATGATATTCCCGCCACCCTTGTTTGAGACTTTTTCAAGGACAATGGCATTGGCTGCGCCAACAATATCAATCACCTGGGCCTGACTCGACCCCTTAGCATTTGTACCGAAGCCGTCTGCGCCAGTGGTGTAAAGAACGCTCACCCTCTCCGTTTCCTTTACCTTGGCGCTGTTTTCTTCTGCCATGCTCAAAGTCTTCTCGGTGAAAGAAGCCAAGGCCTCACCCCGCTCGGCCTTTCCATCAAGCAGGGAGCCAAGGGTCCTGAAAGCACTGGCCATATTAGTCAGGTCTCCGGAAATGAATATGCAAGGAATTCCAATCTGCTCCTGCAAGGCGTCCAAATCCTCTTTGATTGAGCTCTTGTAGTCCCCTATGTCAATGAGCACCTGGGCTCCGGTCTTGATGAGCTCTTCGTAGTTCACAGTTGATTTTGAGCCATAGAGGCTTCCTGTGGCCGGAAGGGTTGCGAGCACTTCAGGCAGGTATGTCATCTGCTCCTGAGAAGGCTGAGAATTAACGTTACACATATATTCCGGGGCCACAACCGACAGGTAAAGTGTAGCTACAGCTCCGGAGGGTGCCACTTTTGTTATCTTTGCAGGCAGTTCTACAACTCTTCCGCAAGAATCTGTGAACTGCACAGTCTGTACTGACTTTTTCTCAGAATTAGATTGAGCAAATACAACAAAAACAGAAAGCAAAACAACTGCTATAACAAGCAAACATTTTTTCATATTAGTCTCCATTTCGTATTATTTTAAAAAACAATACGCTATGGCCATTATAGTTTCACCCACTTAATGGTTCAAGCCTTTGCTTGTGGCTGATTGTTGGAAAAATTCTTTTCAGCTATCTTCTTGGCCGAGAGTCTCAAATCTTCACAGGTTGCCTCATAAGCT
This sequence comes from uncultured Spirochaetia bacterium, assembly GCA_905236385.1. GTDB lineage: Bacteria > Spirochaetota > Spirochaetia > Sphaerochaetales > Sphaerochaetaceae > UBA1265. The sequence continues at coordinate 699 of CAJOOY010000050.1, read as the reverse complement.
TTCAAAAGCCTGTCTGCAGCCTCTGTCAGAGAAGACTGCCCACCGCCCTTTCCTCCAGTGCTTCTGATTACCAGAGCTTCCCCTGCCCCCTCTTCAGCCTCCCGTATCATCTTCCATGCCTTTGAGTATGATATCTGAAGACTTTTTGTAGCCTCCGAGACGGATGAGTTCTCATTGATTGCATTCAGAAGAGCAAAAACTCCGGGTCCCATCAGAAAGGAAGAGCCGTTTTTTATCACCACCTTTATTTCTGCCCTTATATCCATACTCACCTCAACTGAAATCTATAAGAATGTCTTCCTTTTCAGTACATTCACCTATAATCCGGCAGCAGTCAAGCCCAGTCAGCTCAAAAAACCTTTTCACATAAGACTCAGCCTCAGAGCCTTCCATGAAAAGAAGCAGACCTCCGCTTGTCTGCGGATCAAAAACCAGATCCCTCATTTCCTGGGAAACAGAGGAAGCGAATTTCACTTTCCCAAAAAGATAGTCCTCATTGGTGTACCTCCCTGCGGGAATAAGGCCGTAGCGGGCATATTGGAGAGCAGAAGGAAGAATTGGCAGAGCCTGAGTTCTGATTCTGATTGTTACAGAAGAAGCCTGAGCCACCTCACTGCTGTGTCCGGCCAGAGAAAACCCGGTTACATCAGTAGCGGCGTGAATGCCGTAGTCCATAGCCAGATTCCTTGCCTCCTTGTT
>CAJOOY010000049.1 GCA_905236385.1 uncultured Spirochaetia bacterium | reverse complement strand
ATGTGCACAAGTTCATCAATTGACGTCCTGTAGTTTTTTCCGGAATGACTTTAACAAACATAAAACACCTCTATCCTATTATACACGTTATCCAACAGAATACAATAGAAAGTTATTAAAAAATCGAAAAAATTTGCAGGAATTTCTCCTGCTTAAAAGAATTAGCTGTTATTCACTGTGGTTGGCAACTGCGGAAACATGGAACATAAAAAACCGCCGTTTAAGAGGCTTTAAATGGGCAAAACATACTAAATATTAAAAATATTCGTAAAATTTTGAAAAAGACCTTTAAAAATGTTTCATTATTTTATGGAATGTGTTATCTTGTACATACGATGAAAGTTAATTCTTCAAGTTATTCCCTTCCTTTATAACTTGAATTGCCTGCTCTGGAGAGTCTCTTCGAGGCAGGCTCTTTTTTAAAAGGCATTACACATGTAGATGGTGCGAGAAAGGCTCCGTGAAATATGATCCGTCACTATCACTCCCAAGTTCTCACCAGTTCCTTCAAAAACAGAAAGATACAAAGAAAGGCGTGGATTTATAAACGAGCTACAGATTCTTATATTTGGAATTCCAAACTGGCCTTCAAAGTAGCAAGAAAGAAAACTTACATTCAAGGAAGACAACACAGACTCCCTAGTCTCTTCTAAGTAACTAAGAGCCTCTTCATAACTACTGCTAACATCTGTGGTTCTATACACTACTCCCTTCTCAACATATGTAGAAGTATCTAGGCAAGAGCTTCTGCTACTGTCTCTGTACCTTAAGCCCCCAACTATCTTCCCTCTCAGATCTGAAAGACGCACTGAAGAGTCCAAACCAGATCCCATGTACCACAAGGAAGGCTCTTCTTCTATAAAAGACTCAAGTATACCAGTAACCCCTTTTACATCTGTTTTGTACTCTCCCATAGAAAGAAGGATAATAAACTCACTTGGGTGCTCAGCTAAGAAAGACGAAAAGGTGGAGATGACTTCATCCAAAGTCATATGCATGTACTGCGGCCCGTGGTGTATTTTATAAACTCCATTATCATCATAAATTCTTATATCAAAACACCTTACTCCTGCATTCAGCTGCTCAGGCAGAGTTAAATCTTGCGTAGCTGCTGTGCTTGAAAGACCCAGAAAATCATAGTTGGCGCAGCTATCATGGGTGCCAGGAATAACCATGTTTACAACCTTTGTCTCATCAGGCAGATTACTCATCCAATCTTCAGAGCCAGAAAACAAAACCTCATTACCACCTACAAAAGAAGGGTCTGCCTTACACGAAACAAGCACAAGAGAAGCACAAACACAGAGACAAACACAAAATCGAAAACAAGAATAACCAAAACTTCTTCTCACAGCACAACCCCAACCAAAGCATGAACAGAGGAAGAAAGGCCACTGTATGAACCGTAATAAGTACTCTTATCTAGATCAAAAAGGTAGCCGTAGCCAACTCCAACTTTCCAAGAAGAGCCAAGATTAAACAACAAATCTAAATCTGCTTCTCCTCTTAGAATAACCGGATACAAAGCATAAGCTGCACTAACACGTAAGTCAGCACAAACCTCAAAAGAATCAAACAAAACCCTAACCTCTGGCCCCACAGAGAAGGACGGGCCATAGATTAAGGCAGAAGAGCCACCCTGACTATAGTACTGAACTCCATAGCCTAAAGACACAAGTCCACCATACTTAAAAGAACCACTACCATACAAGAAATCCGAACGAAAAGAAACCAAATTAGCGTTATCTTGAAAGCTGTAGCCATACTCAAGGCCAAGAGCAGCCCCGAACGCACAGAAGCCAAAAACAAAAACAACAAATAGAACCCAAAGGCGCTTCATAGATACTTCTCTATCTCTTTTACAAAGCTCTCTAGCCCTATCCTATCTTCTTCTGTAAACCTGGAAAACTCTGGACTGTCCAAATCCAACACTCCATAAATAGCCCCGTCTTTATGAATAGGAACAACTATCTCTGAGTTACTTGCACTGTCACAGGCTATGTGGCCTGAAAAAGAATGAACGTCCGGTACTACCAAAGTAGAATCCGCCAAAACACAAGACCCACAAACTCCTTTTCCAAACGCAATTCTAGTACAAGCAACCTTTCCTTGAAATGGACCGAGAACAAGTTCTCCATCATTAACCAAATAGAAGCCTGCCCAGTTTAATCTATTCATACTCTGCCAAATAAGGGCACTGGCGTTTGCAAGTATAGTCACAGGACAAGAAACACCCTCTGAGAGACTACTTAGCTCTTCAATCATTAGTTGATAATCAGTCATACCCCTATTATAAAAAAGGGGCTGGAAAAACTCCAACCCCTCAAAACAAACATAAAACAAACTCAAGCTTTTGTTTCGTACTCTTCCTTAATTGCAAGATAGAACTCTGCGTTTGTGCTAAAGAAGTACGGCTGAACATAGAAGACTCCAAGTAAGCCCAGAGTAATAACAGACAGCAGTCCCCAACCAAAGAAAGAAAGCTGGAGAACAAAGAGCTTCCACTTGTTTCCATTCATCATCTTTCTTGAAAGAGTGATAGCCTCTTTTGGTGAAATATTTTCATTGTCTGCAATTATGTAAGGAACCATAGCATAAGAATAAGATTTAATGATTCCAGGTATTACAAACAGCAGTGTCCAAAGGCAGATATAAATACCTCTTAAGAGCATGGCTCCAACTGTTCTCCAATAGTAAGGAGTAAAGCCTCTTTTAAGTTTTCCAAGATCCACTTTCTCTTTGCTGTTTTCCACAAAGAAGTGCTGACAACCAACCTCTAAAGGCATTCTGACCAGAATATTAAACAGAACAGTAATAAGTCCAACAAATGAAACCAAAGCCAGGATAATACCTAAAAGTACATTTCTTGTATGCTCTGACATCTCTGCCACAACTGTTACTTCTGAATTTCCTGCTTTATAACCCTGAGAAGCACCATAACTAGCACTTGCACCAATGATAGCTACAAGTATGAGTGCTACAAATACGCACCTCCAATAATTAGCCTTAAATGAAGCCTTAGCCTTCATCTTCAAGTCTTTTCTTGTCCACATAGGAATCCTCCTACAATCATTTTCTTAATGCAAATACTTGTTGTCAACCAGCTATAGCTGACTTTTTTCTCTTGCACTTACTCAGCCTTTCACTTATGTACTGCCCTAGTTTTGGATCCTGGCAATAAACGTAACAACCCTTCTGTCCTCTGGAAAGAAGAGTTTTATAGGTGTTTCTAATTATCTTGTCTGCCAGCTTTCTATCTTCCTCAGTGTGCACATGCTCAATGGTTTTATCTCGCTTCAAATAGCGCTGTTTGTAGTCTGTCTCTACATGGTCATTTTCATACTGCATATCCAGACCAATAATTACACCAACATAGTCAAACTCAAGTCCTTGAGTTGAGTGTATGCACCCAACCTGCTCAAAGGATTCAACATCTATGGCAAACTCTGTTGTTGAGAAGTTCCACTGCGCCTTAAATCCTCCTGGCAGAGTAATATCTATCTGGCTCTTATCTTTATCACTTATCCATGGGTAGCAGTACCCAGCAATCATCCTAGCCTTATTCTCAGTATTCTTCTTTCTTAGCTCTTCACGCATGGTGCAAGCGTCATCAAAAACCTTAATATCATAATCAAGGTCAAAGCCATCTCTGTTTGCTGTCTCTCTTATACCCAGCATACTATCAAGAAAGGCCAAATATCCATCTGAGCCGTTGCAGCGGAACTGAGAAGTGAGGACAAGGCTGTCATTGCAGTGGATTGTTGAGCCGAGAGCTGTAGCCTGCTTCTTTATCTCTCTTACAGTTCCAATATCTTTCATTGTCACTATCTGGTCTTCATCAATAAAGAACACACTAATCTTAGCTGCGTTAATTATTTCTTTTATCTGGTTTTCTCCCATGTTCCCGTACAGTCCAGATTTCATGTTAAGTCTGTGAGCTTCATCAACAATTACACAGTCATAAGTATCTTTTGGAACATCTACAAAGGCTCCAGAGCTCTTGAAAAGCCCTTTAAGATAGCTAACTTTATGTTTCCCTTTGGTCAGTTTCTGTGAGAAAACATATCTAGGAGCACTGTTCTTAGTTACGTACACACATGAGCGAGAATTGTTAATAATCTTGGATAGCAAGTTTACGGCTATAACTGACTTTCCCGTCCCAGGTCCTCCCTGAACTATTACGGTATGTTTTTCATCTTTATCAATTGTTTTTTCAACAAGTTTCAAGACTGTTGAATAAGCTACGTACTGCTCATCAATCATCTCAAACTCTTTGCTGCCATTCATTATGCTTCCGATTGTATCCTGTAAGGTTTTTGAAGGTCTTAGTTTTCCATACTCAATTATCTCAAATAGCTTCTTTTCTGATGGAGAATGAACATGCTTACTGATAAAGTCGGAGAGCATTTTACCATCTTCCTGGAGAAATACAGGAGCATCATTTAAGGCATCAATGTAGTGTTCATTGCAGATATGGGCTCTGTTTGTTTCTTTGAAGTTATGTAGGTATGCACAAGGAATAAGACCTATGTTGTTCACTCTTACATCTTCATTGAAGTTTTCAATAAGCTTTGCATACGAATAAGCCTGCTGAGATGGATGAACCACGTCTCTTTCAGCTCCTCCGGTAAAAGCTTTTACTATGTTTTCTCTGGTTGTTGGTGTGCAATCTGTCCACTGCTTAAGTTCTACAATAACCACGTTATCTCTGTTTCCATCTGAGCCGGCAACCATGAAATCAACACGTTTTGAAGTTAGCGGAATCTGGTATTCGAGAGCCACCTGCACGTTGTCATCTATGTGGCTGTTACTCAGTACCATTCCTATTCTTGGTAGTGAGTTTTTCCATGACTCAAACTCTTGTTTGCTTTCTCTAGAGAAGCCCAGGTCAGAAAACAGTGAGTCCAACTTGTCAGCTATGACACCGTTCATTACGTCTGTCTGAAACTGTACCTTATTTCCTGAGTATACTATCATACAAACTCCGTGTATTTTCTTGATGAGTTCTTTGCTTTCTCAACTGGATATTTTCTTTCATTCCCTTTCATCTTATCAAGCACTATCTGATCCATATCCAGCTTATAGGCATCTGCTATGAGAATGCAGTAGTTGAGAACATCTGCCAGCTCTTCCTTAATCTTATCAATCTTGTCCCAGCACTCCAAATCTGCTCCGCTCCACTGGAAAACCTCAAGCAACTCTGATGCTTCAAGATTCAAAGAGAGTACCAGATCTTTAGGATTATGAAACTGTTTCCAGTTTCTTTCCTCCCTGAACTTTAAAACTTTGTCTATAGTTTCCTGCTTCATTTTAAAAGTCCTTCCTCATGACCCATCCTACAACATTGGACATCTAGAGCCAATAATTGAGCAACTTAATACTTCCACATTCACATGATGAATAAAACATAGATAACAAGTTTGAGCACTTACATAAACAACACTGCTCTCAAACAACTGAAGGTTCCACCCAATCCTTCGGAGGTTTGAGCACTTACATAAATAACACTGCTCTCAAACAGGGAGGATATTGCAATGGATTACAGAAAGGTTTGAGCACTTACATAAATAACACTGCTCTCAAACGTCGGCGTCGGCTTGCCCTTGTCGGCAAAGTTTGAGCACTTACATAAATAACACTGCTCTCAAACCGAAGGAGTAAGGGATTGTCACACCTGACAGTTTGAGCACTTACAT
>CAJOOY010000048.1 GCA_905236385.1 uncultured Spirochaetia bacterium | reverse complement strand
ATGGTAGAAATGTATCAGGGAATACCTGATTCAGACTACAGAGGCATTAGGGTCTTCTTTGCAGATATAAAGGTTGAGAATGTAAAGGTAAACACAGAGCCTCCAGTTCTCATTGAGATGTAATAAACAGCAGGAGAGAGTAAATGGCACTGAAAAGATATGTTCAGGTTGGAACAGGCGGAAGAGCCAGAATGTACTATGAAGCAATTGCTTCTACTTACAAAGATATAGCCACCTTGGTTGGTTTCTGTGATCAGAGCCAGACAAGAATGAACTATGCCAATTCTCAGCTTGAGAGTCTGGGCGCAAAGAAGGTTCCCACATATCTGCCTCATGAATTTGAGAAGATGATCAGTGAGACCAAGCCGGATATTGTTATTGTTACATCCGTTGACAGAACCCATGATGATTATATCTGCAGGGCCATGGAGGCCGGCTGTGATGTAATAACTGAAAAGCCCCTCACAATTGATGAAAGGAAGGCTCAAAGGATTATAGACACACAGAAGAAAACAGGCAGGCACATAAGAGTGACATTTAACTACAGATACGCCCCTTTCCACACAAAGGTCAGAGAGCTTATCAGAGACGGAGTCATAGGAACTCCGACTTCGGTTCACTTTGAGTGGCTGTTAAACACAGACCACGGAGCTGACTACTACAGACGCTGGCACAGAAACAAGTACAACAGCGGTGGTCTTCTTGTTCACAAGGCCACACACCATTTTGACCTGGTTAACTTCTGGCTTGGAACTGAGCCTGAGACAGTATTCGGTTTTGGAAGCCTTCAGTTCTACGGAAGAGCTGCAGCTGAGAAACGCGGAGTGGAGTCTTTCTACTCACGCTGCTACGGAAGTAAAGAAGCTGAAAACGACCCGTTTGCTATCCATATTGATAAGATTCCAACACTTAAAGCTCTCTATCTGGACGCAGAAGAAGACAGCGGATACATAAGAGACAGGAGCGTGTTTTCAGATGACATAAGCATTGAAGACACCATGAACGTCCTTGTCAGGTATAAGAACGGAGTTCAGATGAGTTACTCCTTAGCTTCCTACATGCCTTGGGAAGGCTTTAATGTAAGTATTAACGGCACAAAGGGCAGACTTGAGTACAACTCTGTTGAAAAAACCTACATAAACGCAGGCGGAGCAAAGAAGGATGAGGGTGCTACAGAGAAGAGCTCAATCAGAATCTGTCCCATGTTCGGTGACCCGTATTTTGTAGACGTTAAGGTCTCAGAAGGTGGCCATGGTGGTGGAGACCCGGTCTTGCTAGATGATGTTTTCCTTGAAAACCCACCCTATGATGAGTTCCACAGGGCTGCAGATTTCAGAGATGGAGTTAAGTCAATCATAGTCGGAATAGCTGCCAACAAATCAATTGCCTCAGGCCTGCCTGTAAATGTTGATACTCTGATCCGCTGGTAACGTGTATAATAGAGCTGAAATCAGGAGGCTCTTATGCAGAATCTTATGGAAAAACTCAGAGAGGCTACAACCTATATCAGAAAACAGATAGGAGATGTATCCTTAGATGCTGGTCTGGTTCTTGGCTCTGGCCTTGGCGATATGGCTCAGGAGATAAAAAACCCTATCTCCATTGATTACAAAAATATTCCTAACTTTCCGGTTTCAACCGTCCCAGGCCATGCAGGCAGACTGGTAATTGGAGAGCTTGAAGGCAAAAACGTCCTTTGCATGCAGGGCAGATTCCACTTCTACGAAGGCTGGGGAATGGACCAGGTTGTTTTCCCAATTCAGGTCATGAAGCTACTGGATGTGAAGAATCTGATTCTCACAAACGCAGCCGGGTGTATTAACAAGAACTGGAAGCCAGGAGATCTGATGATTATCAGTGACCACCTGAAGCTTACAACTTCAGAAAACCCCATGCGTGGGCACAATGAAGACGAGCTTGGACTCAGATTCTTTGACATGTCCAGAGCCTATGATCCGGAGTTAAGAGCCTTAGCTGCCAAAGTTGCCCGTTCACAGGGCCTGGATATTAAAGAAGGTGTGTACATGTTCTTTGCCGGTCCTAGTTTTGAAACTCCTGCAGAGATAAGAGCTGCAAGAATCCTCGGCGCAGACGCAGCCGGAATGAGCACAGTCCCTGAAGTTATTGCCGCTGCCCACTGTGGCCTAAGGACCCTTGGAATCAGCTGCATGACAAACATGGCTGCAGGAATTCTTGATCAGCCACTTGGGCATGATGAAGTTCTTGAAACAGGCTTAAAGGTCAAAAAATCATTCTCTGCTCTTATCAAAGGCATACTCAGAGAGCTTTGATGGAGATACTGAGAGTTGAGAACCTTGGCTTTGATGCCGGGGAGAAGAGAATTCTTGAAAACGTATCCTTCTCTTTAGAAAAAGGACAGCTAATGGCAGTCTGTGGACCAAACGGGGCTGGCAAAAGCTGTCTTTTACGTGTTTTAAAAGGTCTTCAAAAACCAAAAACCGGAAAAATTTTTCTAGACGGAGAAGAGTGTACAACCAAAGAGAAAGTAAGGCTTCACAAACTAGGCCTTGTGTTTCAGGACGCGGACGTGCAGACCATAGGGGAGACTGTAGAGAGAGATATCTCCTTCGGCCCGGAAAACCTAAAACTCTCAAAAGAAGAAGTAAAAAAAGCCACAGATAAGGTTATAGATTTCTTTGATCTCGGAGCTTTCAGAAAACAGGGTCCCGAGACTCTTTCAGGGGGCGAGAGAAGGAAGCTAGTTATAGCCGGGGTTCTGGCCATGGAGCCGGAGATAGTTATGCTGGATGAGCCATTTGCAAACCTGGACTACCGCGGTGTGCAGACTGTATTAAGAGCCATAGTCAAACTAAGAGATAGCGGAAAATCTGTTTTGCTGGTTAGTCATGAGGTTGAGAAGTTTCTTGCCCTGTGTGATACAACGCTAATTATAAACAGCGGCAAAGCAGTCTTCTATGGAAAAAGCGAAGATGCTGTAAAACACTTTGAAGAAAACGGGATTCACTACCCAAAGCTCTCTTTTAAAGATCTTTCCTATCTGGAGGAAAACTCTTGAGTTCCAGTCTTTTCAAGTACAGAGACAGAGGGAGCTTTTTTAACAGATTAAACCCTCTTTTAAAACTCATATGTGTTTTTATTCTCTGCATAGTTGTTTCAAAGGCTCATTTCCAGGTGGTCTTTGTGGCCTTCTTTTTCCTTGCTCTTCTGTACTTAATAAACAAAATCCCTCTTTCAACATTTTTTAAAGGAAGCCGGGTTTTTCTGATAATAGCTCTCTTTATCTGCATAACTGAGTATTTAAACACCAAGAGCCTGCTTCAGAGTGCAACAGCTACCTGCAGATACATAGACGTAATTCTTATTTCAATAATCTTTACTGACTGCACCAGTGCTTTTGACTTATCAAGGGTTTTTGGAAAGAATAGGTTCTCTGTGGCTCTAACACTCTCTCTGTCCATGCTCCCTATAACCGTGGAAGCTTTTTCAAAAACTATGGAGAGCGGAAAAGCAAGAGGGGCTTCCTTTTTCAGAAGCCCCGTCTCTTACACTCAATTACTTGTTAAAAATGTTGTTCTAAACCTTCTGTCTAAGGCTGACAGCTACTCCCAAGCCCTCACTGCCCGTCTCTTTCAAGAAGAGAACTGACCTTTGGTTTTACTGCTACGGCTGTAAAAGCACAGACAACAATCTTAATTGTATCTCCGATTATGAAGGGCACCAGGCCACCGGAAATGGTAGCCGCCCAGGAAAGGTCTCTTGTGTACTTGAGCACCAACAAGCCAGGAATATAGATTCCAACTGTTGCAAGAAAACCACAGAGCAGGTACCAAGGAACACCTGTCTTCAACCTAGAAAGAAGTGAGCCAATCAAGACAGCAGGAATAAAACCAATCATGTAGCCACTTGTGGGCCCAATAAAGGCTGCAAGACCACCGCCACTTGTGAAAACAGGTAGTCCTATTATCCCAAGAAACATGTAGAGAACTACTGCTTCAAGGGCTAGCGAGGTTGGTAGACACAGTGAAGCGAGTACAACAAACAGAGTCTGAAGAGTAATAGGGACAGGTGGAAGCGGTATGCGGATAAAGGCTCCTGCACTGATCAGGGCAGTGAACATGGCCACAAGGATAATCCGAATCAGAGATTTCTTCATTTCTCTTATTTCCTCTCTTTGAGTATGCCAACTATCTCTTTCAAGAGAGAATTAGTATCAGCTTCAGAAGCGGCTTTCTCTTCAGCAGCTTTCTTCTCGGCCTCTGCTTTCTCTTCAGAAGCTTTCTTCTGCTGAAGGTCATTCATCCTGTTCATGGCCTTGATAATCAGGAACATGACAAAGGCAGTAATAACAAACTCAATTATCTTCTGAATTACCAGACCGTACTTGATAGCTACTTCTGCCAGTTCTGCTGTAGCCGGTGTGAGAATAATTCTCAGCTCGCTCAAATCTACATCTCCCAGAAGCAGACCTATAAGAGGGTTCAGGATTCCCTGAACTATTGCTGTGACAATTGCGTTGAAAGATGCGCCGATTACAATACCTACGGCCATCTCGATTACGTTTCCGCGAAGAGCAAACTTCTTGAATTCGGCTAAAAAGCCCTTTGTTTTTTCTATCATCGGGAACCTCCATGTTTGAACTTTACGCTTCTTTACGATTTTTGCCAACAATAATATATTTATAGCAGAGGTGGATATGAAGCTTAGCCAACCCAACAGCGCCAGAATAATTAATACTGCAAGGGTCCTCAGTGCCCTGAGAAAGACTAAGGGTCTTTCCAAAGCAGAATTGGCAAGAACTCTTTCCCTGAACAAGGTTTCAACAGGAGAGATTGTAGACTCCCTCATTGAAAGAGGTCTGATCAGGGAAGTGGGCAAGATAGAGTCAAATAACGGAAGAAAGGCTACAGAGCTGGAACTGAATGGGGACTCAGCCTTTGTGCTCTCGGTGCACTTTGGGTTAAGGTTCACAGAAACAGCTCTGTGCTCACTAGATGGAAACATCTTGAAGATGGAGCGCCTACCTTCAGATTTTTCAGAGTCTGAAGAAAGTTTCTTTGCTGGCGTTATCAAGAGCTGCCTCAGGGCCTCCAAGCTTGTCAGTGATGAGATAATAGCAGGAATAGGTCTTTCCTCAGACGTGGAGTTCATGAATGACGGAAAGGCGGAAAACCTGAAGAAGAGCCTTGAGAAGTTTCTGAAGAAGGAAGTTGTTTCAGAAGAGACCTCAAGTGCACTCATAGCTGCAGAGAAGGCGGCTAATGAGAAAATGGAGAGTTCGAACAACCTTCTTTATCTGAACTGGGGAGATACTTTAGAACTGTCCATTTACTCAAGAGGGGTAGTCGCAGGGACATCGGCCGAATTCGGCCATATCATGGTTTCAAATGACGGGGACCTGGAGTCTTTCTGCTCTATCCATGCCATCTCGGGAACGCATGAGGCCCACTTCAAGGATATCTGGGATAAGGTGGAGCCGAGTAGGCTTCAGATGCTTGCAAAGGCGTTGAGGACAGCTTCGAAGGTGACGGGGATAAACCGTGTGATCATAGGCGGAGAAGGGTCAACCATTCCACAGGAGAAGCTTTCTGCTTTAAGTGCTGTGTGTCCGAATATGGGGATGGAGGCTTCTGTTTTGGGGGACAAGGCGCTGCTTCGTGGAGCCTGTGAGCTTGCCCTCGACCGCTTCTTCTACATGAGGAGCCTTTTGGACGGCGTAAAAGACTGGATATGAGGTTGCCGATACGCCCCAAATTAGTTATCTTAGTTCTGTTCTAAGACAAGTTTTGGAGGCGAAATGGAACGCAAACAGTTTAAGACAGAGGTCTCAGACCTTCTGCAGCTTATTATTCATTCACTTTATTCACACAAGGAAATATTTTTAAGGGAGCTTGTTTCAAACGCTTCGGACGCACTGGATAAGCTCAGATACAAGTCACTTCTCGAAAGCTTTACTACCGACGAGATGAGAATAGACATCAGCTTCACCGAAGGGGATAAAAGAACCCTTACCATTTCAGATAACGGAATTGGTATGACCCACGACGAGCTTTCTGAAAACCTGGGTACAATTGCGCACTCGGGCACTAAGAAGTTCCTTGCAAACCTCACCGAGGAGCAGAAAAACGACAGTAATCTTATTGGTCAGTTCGGTGTTGGCTTCTACGCAGCCTTCATGGTTGCTGACAAAGTTGAAGTGGTCTCAAAGGCTTGGGGCAGTGACAAGGCCTATAAGTGGGTCAGCGACGGCAAGGAAAAGTACACAATTGACGAAGCCGAACGCGAGAAAAACGGAACCACAATCACCCTCTACCTCAATGATGAGGATAAGGAATATGCTTCCCGATGGCAGATTGAGAACCTTATCAAGCAGTACAGTGATCACATAGCCTATCCTATCTATCTTGCCTATGACCAGAACACCTATGATGACAAGTACAATGTCACTGGCTCTGAACACAAGGTCGAGAAGATAAACAGTGCTTCAGCCCTCTGGAGAAGAAGCAAGAGTGAGCTCAAGGAAGAAGATTACAACGACTTCTACAAAAACACCTCATACGACAGTGAAAATCCTCTTTTCTATATTCACACTAAGGCTGAGGGAGCTACCGAGTACACAACTCTTTTCTTCATCCCAGCTAAGGCTCCGTTTGACATGTACCATGCCGACTACAAGAGTGGCGTAAAGCTCTATGTCAGACGTGTCTTCATCACAGATGATGAGAAAGAGCTTCTTCCAACTTACCTGCGCTTTGTCCGCGGTGTAATTGACAGTGAAGACCTGCCACTGAACGTCTCCAGAGAGATTCTTCAGCAGAACAAGGTCATGTCTGCTATCAGAAACGCATCTGTAAAGAAGCTCCTTGGAGAGTTCAAGAAGATTTCAGAGCAGAACCCGGAGCTGTACACAAAGTTCATTGAGCAGTACAACAGACCTCTTAAGGAAGGTCTCTATCAGGACTATGCAAACCGTGAGGACCTGTTGGAGCTTGTCCGCTTCAAGAGTTCCGCTGTTGACGGATTTACCTCCCTTGCCCAGTACAAGGAGAGAATGAAGTCAGACCAGAAGAGTATTTACTATATAACCGGAGCAGGAGAGGAGACTCTGAAGAATTCTCCGCTTCTTACTTCCTACAAGGAGAAGGGCTATGAAGTTCTTCTCATGACGGACGATATTGATGAACTAGTTATCGGCTCTCTCGGCAAGTACAAAGACCTGGAGCTCAAGGCTGTCAACAAGACAGATGCCATGGATGACTTCTCAGACAAGAAAAAGCCGGAGAAGGAAGACAAGAAGGTGGCAGAGAAGATTAAGAAGGCCCTTGGTGACAAGGTCAAAGATGTAAAAGTTTCTTCCCGTCTTTCAGGCGTCTCTGCTGTTGTTGTGGCAGATTCCAATGATCCTACTGTTCAGATGCAGCAGCTCCTGAAGGCCATGGGCCAGGCTGATATGCCTGAGAGTGCTCCTGTTCTGGAGATAAACGCAGATGATCCGTTTGTTAAGAAGATAGCTGCTTCCGAGGACGAGAAGTTTGTCTCTGACGCTTCATCTGTTCTTCTTGACCAGGCTCTTCTTTCAGAAGGTGTCATGCCTAAGAATCCTTCAGAGTTTGCTATTAAGCTTCATTCTCTTCTGGTATAATCACAGAGATGGCTACAAGCAGAAGAGATACAGCAGATTCTTATACTCAACGCGCGCACAGGGAAGGTTACCCTGCGCGCAGTGTTTATAAACTTGAGGAAATCCAGCTGCAGAACAGGATAGTCAAGCCCGGAGACACTGTCTTGGACGTGGGTGCGGCTCCGGGCAGCTGGACCCTTTATACCCACAGGGAGCTTTTGAAAGGGGACGGCACCATAGTGGCTGTTGACCTTAACCCGTTGCGACTTAATCCGGTTCCACCTACTGTAGTGGAATACACAGGAGACGCTTTTTCTCCCGAAATAAGAGAAAAACTAATTTCTCACGGTCCATTTGACGCAATTATTAGTGACGCAGCTCCCATGACCACAGGAAACAGAACAGTGGATACTTCCCGTAGCGAGTGGCTTGCTGAGCAGGTTCTCTTTCTGGCAACAGAGCACCTTAAGGTTCACGGAAATCTTGTCATAAAGATTTTCCAGGGCGGAGGGCAGCAGGAACTTCTTCTTCAGATGAGAAAGCTCTTTACAAAGGCAAAGACCCTCAAGCCCAAGGCCTGCCGTAACGACAGCTTTGAGACGTATCTAATAGGCCTAGATAGGAAATAATAAGCATATTCAAGGAAAATGTTTGACTTCAGGGTCGGCTATTGTATCTGCTGGCTCCTTCTTGAAGCTTTTTGCATGTTTCTTTCGCAAGCCATTCCGGTTCAAGAACAGTGATATGCGGTGTTCTCTTAAGTATGTAACGCTGCACATCAAACTTTGTGCGGGTGGTTGCGGTCATGATTGTTCCTTCTTCAACATCCTGAAAAGACACTTTTCCAGATGGCCACTTCTTTTCTTTCTCGTATGGGGCCTGATAAGGGTCAATCAGCAACTTCACCTGATAAGGCTCAGTCTCGCAGCTGATTCCGAACGGGTCAGAGAGAAGATCCTTAAGTAGCGCCATGTTGCAAGAAGGTTTGCTACCCAAGTGGCTTCCGTTTATCTTCACAATCCGATCCACAGCCAGCATGCGGATTTCTTCATCTTTGTTGTATCCATACACATATGGGTTGCGGTGTGAGATGAAAACAAGAAGTGGATAGAAGGCTGTGTTGTATGTGCTGTCCGGTGTTATTTTGTGATAGGTCAGTTCAAGCCATGTCTTATCAGCAATTGATTTGAGCAGAAGGTTGATTTTCTTGCTCAAATCTTTGTTCTCAACACTCTTTGCTAAGACTGTCTGAGCATTGATAATCGGGACCGGTTCATTTGCTCCGTATTTAATCAGTGCCCCACGTTCCGATGCCATAAGTGCAAGCTTGTTGAACAATCTTTTTGCCTGTATTTCCAATGCAGGGGTCATGTCTGCACTTCCCATAAGCATTTTGAATACAGCTGCATCTTCTTCCGTGAAAGTCATGTCCGGAAGATAAAAATCAGCCTTTGAGTATGAAAGAGTCTTATATCTCAGTATTTTTCCGTTATCCGGATCCGGCTCGCTGTAAAGAGGGAACATGAAGGTCAGTTCTCTAAGCCTGTTTCTTGCAGTTTTCACATCTTTACCAAGAGAACGGGCCATTTCGTAGATGGTCGCACCTTGAGTACGGCAGATAAGACGAGTCATGACTATGTATTCGGGGAGATGATCACTCATGGAAAAATCTTAACACCTCTTAATTTGCTGGGAAAGGTTTTTTCGCACTAGATGGTTATAGCTTGGGTTGAGAGTTCTGAGCATTTAATTCGTTTTTTGTAGATGTGTTAAAAGGTCTGCGAATGTTATGCATCTGTTTTTTGTAATATTAGACGCAATCCACCCTTTACCCCTTCCTTTTTGATTTTTTGATGAGGAATCTTTTAATGCTTTTCCTGGAAGCTTAATTGGATTATCTAAGAAGAAAAAGGAGAATTCATCATTCTCGTCATATCTTGCAATTCCGTTTTCCCATTTGTTGATTAAAGCTTTTTTTTCTTGTTCATCTTTTATTGCTGAACAAAAAGATTCTAATTCGTCTTTGTAAGATAAGATTTCTTTTGGCTTACATGAGATTATTCCTAATACCCTGGAAATGAATGAAGCCCCTTCTCCTTCTTCTTGCTGAGAATTGCGCGTGAAATAAGGACAGAAATATAGAGGTGATCCAAACACAACATCTCGTCTGTAAATGTTATAACTTCTGTAACTGTCGATTTCTTTTTCATCTCCAAGGTCTTGAATGAGTATTTCTTTCTGTGCTTTCATTGCGAAGTATCTCCTAAAATACAATTGGAAGTCCCTAACGATTGAATCTTTCAGAAAGTCTGGTTCATCTATCAGTCTATCAATGAACATCCAATTAATATTCTTAACTGTAACATGGTTTTGAGTAGGGTGTCTGTGTTCATGAATCTGAGATATAAAACACATAACTTTATACTGAGCATCATTGTCAAAAATAGGGAGATATTGCGTATTCTGCTTTGTTACCTTGTTTGCTCCAACCTTTGCTTCAACAACCACGTGTAACAGACCCTTTATTTTTATTTCAATGTCTGTTCGTCCTTCTTTTTCATAGTATCTTTCGGTTGTTATTTCAGCCTCTTTGAATCGTTTTTCTGATTTGTTAATCAGGATTCCCAACTCTCTAAGAAAAGAGAAAAGAAGGTCTTCATTTTCCCCTAAGAGATAGGCAAATGCTTTTGTTAAACCTGTTTCTTTATCTCCAAAGAGATAGAAAAAATTGTTTTGTGATTTGATAATTCCTGATGGCTTTATTACTGGCATTATCTCTCCTTAAACACATAATAAAACAGATATTGTATTACACAATCTCTTTTCACATTTTAGTCCCATTATTGATTCCATGTAGGAAAAAACCTTTCCCTGAAAAGATATTTTACTGGGAAAGGTTTTTTCACACCAGATGGTTAATCTTTAACAGAAAGGAGGAGGGAAGCATGAAGATTAGGAGCTACAAAGGTGCTGGAGTGTTTCTCATAAGGTACGAGAATGACCGATTTGAAGTACTTCTCGGAAAGCGTTCAATCAAAAAGGGATATGGCACATGGTCAATTCCAGGGGGAGAAAAGGAAAAGAAAGATGCATCTTTTCAGGAATGTGCTTTCAGGGAACTGAAAGAAGAGACTGGGATTGTTCTGAAATATACCCAGCATATAGTTCTGGGAAGATGTATAAAGAGTGTTCCGTTCTTCCACTGGCATACATACATAGTTTTTATGTGGGGAAATAAACAAGACATGTCTCCAGATGAGTTTTCTGAACTATTATGGGTACCTTTTGAAGAAGTAAACACCTACAAACTATACGTCAGTCTTGGTTGGGAGATGAGAGCTGCAAAAAAACTGTTGAGAAAGCAAAAGGTTGAGATTGAAAAACTGTAATTTTAATTGGACGGAGGTTTTGTTATGGCAAAGAAGAAAAGTGAATGTATGAAGAGATATGGAAGAGAATGGAGTAAAGAACTGACAGAGACTACCCGGGAATACTTCTCTGAAATGTTTATGGGACCGGTTAAACATATAGCAGGTAAGGGTAGCCGCTATGCTGTAGATAGAACTGTTTTGGTAATGAAGAGATATGCTGAGTTAATTCCGGAAGCGGAGAAGGATAAGAGGGTATTTCTTTTTACTTTCAAAGACTTCAATCCGCTTACAGGCGGAGTCACTCTTTTACACATTCTGCATTTCTACTCATCGTTTAACTTCAATCCGCTTACAGGCGGAGTCACCGGTTTGGCATTTGATACTGCCTATGAAAGTGTTGATGACATGATTGATGACGGTTGGGCCGTGGATTAAAAAAGGGAGATGTTAATGGATCTAGTAATCAGTGATGAGCGGCTGGATAAGATAAAAGCCTGCGAAAAGGAAATACGAAAAACACATCGGGATTTTTCCTATTCGAACATCCCTTTTGATGATGAACAGACCTTTAAACTTTTCTCAAGCGGCAATACAGATGGAATTGAAGAGTTTCAGAGCAATGGCGCAAAAAAGTGGCTTGAGCATTACATCAAACCGAGAAACATTGAAGAGCTGACTGCCTTTTATGCCATGTATCGCCCTGGATCTATGGCAAACCTTCCTGCATATGTTGAGGGGAAAAATAATCCAAATGGCATTACATATTTGGAGTCGACTTTCAAAGATATTCTTGCATCAACATACGGCATACTTGTCTATCACGAACAATTAGTGCAGTTTGTTCATGATTACTGTGGTTGCTCCATGGAGGAGGCCAACAAAATAAGATTGAGGCTTCAGAAGAAAAAAGAGGTTCAATTATGTTGTGATGAGTTTATACAGATGAGTATCAGACAGGGGCACGGAGTGGAAGAGACTCAGAAGGTTTTTGAATATCTTCTTCAAAATTCATCCTATGCTATTGCCAAATGCCATGAGACTCCTTTCGTGATACTGGCTTATAGGGAAGCTTATATAAAGTGTCATTTCCCGGATGTGTTTAATAAATACTTTTACGGCAATGATGCAGTATGAGACGAGTGTTTTGAAAGGATTGTTCCAATTAATCCTGATGCACTGCAACTGTATTTAGTTGCATCAGATTTGTTTTCTCATTATCCTTTAGAAAAACAAAAAGGGGACTGATATGAGTAACGTGATGGAATACAAAGGATATGTAGGAACGGTGGAATTCTTACCGGAGGATATGGTTTTCTTCGGTAAGGTCCAGGGAATAAGGTCTGTGATCTCATACGAAGGCACCAATGCTGTTGAACTTGTAGAAGACTTTCATGCCGCTGTGGATGATTATCTGGACAGCTGCGAAAGAAACGGGAACAAACCGGAAACTGCATTTAAGGGAACGCTGAATGTTCGTCTTGGTGCAGACACTCACAGAAGAGCCGCAATATACGCAATGTCACATAATCAGAGTCTCAACAGTTTCATTGATCTTGCGGTGAAAGAAAAGCTGGCAACAGAAGCTAATCAGAATCTCTAAACAGCAAACTTTGCCCTCTTTTTTGGAAAAGTGTCAATTATTTGGCATTTTTATGTTGGAAAAATGTCGGAAAAAGTGTAATGAACTACGGCGAAAACTATTGGAAAAGTGTAAAACCTGGATTAACATGATTATGTAAGGGGTTTAAAAGGCTTTGCAGAAAAGTTCAGACCGATCTTGATGGTTTCAAAAAGGGAAACAAAGCTCTTTTGATTACAGGTGCCAGACAAGTTGGTAAATCATTTATCATACGGGAATTTGGGAAAAGTAACTTTGAATCATTCATAAATAAAATCCTTTCTGTTGTTGTAGGCGGAAACCCACTGCCCTTGGGCGGTGGGAGGAGCCTTGTAAATTCGTAGCCAT
>CAJOOY010000047.1 GCA_905236385.1 uncultured Spirochaetia bacterium | reverse complement strand
TTGCGGCCAACTGGACTTGAACCAGCACAAGATTTCTCCCACTAGCACCTCAAGCTAGCGTGTCTACCAAATTCCACCATAGCCGCGGGACGGAATATAAAGTACAACATCTGCCGTTTTTGGTCAATACAGATGTTGCACTTATTATCAGCCGTTAGTTTGTAAGTTCTTCAAACTGATCAAGGAGTTTGGAGAATTTATCAATGGCAGCCTTGATTGGGGCCTGGGTGCTCATGTCAACACCGGCGCACTTAAGAGAATCAATCGGGAACTTGCTTCCGCCACTTTTAAGGAAGCCTAAGTAGTCATCAAGCTCTTTCTTACCACCGTTGAGAACACGCTCTGAGAGGGCTATTGAGGCTGAGATGCCTGTGGAGTACTTGTAGACGTAGTAGGCTCTGTAGAAATGAGGAATTCTCAACCCCTCAAGGTTAGAAGTCTCTTCAAAATGCATCTCAGGACCAAAGTAAGCCTCAAGGAGGTTACCATAGACCTTTCTCAGGGAATCCACTGTAAGAGGCTCACCGTTTTCCTGCTGGGTGTGGCAGAGGAGCTCAAACTCAGCAAACATGGTCTGGCGGAAGAGCGTGGCAACTATATCGTCCAACTGTTTGGCTATAATGTAGGCACGGGTTTCACGGTCGGTGGCTGTGTCAATAAAGTACTTGGCAACAAGCTGCTCGTTGAAGGTTGAGGCAACCTCGGCTTCGAAGATGGTGTATTCGTAACTGATGAAGGGGTTGTTGTTCTTGCTGTAGTAGCTGTGCATGCTGTGGCCACCTTCGTGAGCCAGGGTGAAGACATCGCCCAGAACATCTTCCTTGTAGTTGAGAAGAATGTAGGGTTTGCCGATAAAAGCACCACTGGAGAAGGCGCCACTTCTCTTGCCCTTGTTTTCGTATCGGTCAACCCAACGGTCGGTAGTTATTCCCTTGTAGATGACATCGACATAGGCATTGCCCAGCGGAGCGAGGGCCTCCTTAACTATTTCACAGGCCTGGTCGTAAGGAGTTATCTTCTTTGGCATTTTGACCATGGGAACGTAGACGTCATAGTGACGAAGCTCCTTCAGGCCCAGTGCCTTTTTCTTGATTGAGTAGTAGCGGTGCAGGGCCGGGAAGCCTTCGTGCACGGCGTCAATCAGGCCGGTGTAGACTGAACGGGGAACGTTATCCCTGTAAAGAGCGGCCTCGAGGGCGTCCGAAAAGCCTCTGACGCGGGCGTTGAAGATATCCTGCTTCACAGAGCCTGTGTACAGGGCCGCAATGGTCTGCTCATGCTTCCTGAACGTCTCATAAAACTGCTTGTAGGCCTTCTCGCGGACTCCCCTATCCTCGTCCTGCAAGAAGGAGCCATAGGTGCTCTGAGAAAGCGTCTTGCCATCAATGCTACCAAAGTCCATGTCAATGTTTGTCAGCACGCTGAAAGCTTCCGACGGGGTATCCTGAAGCTCGCCCTGCCTGGCAAGAATGGCTTCTTCCTTGTCGCTTAAAGTGTGTGCTTTCTGGCGAAGCATCTTGTTCAGATAGACTCTATAGTCCTTAAAGCGATCATCCTTCATCCACTCTTCAATACCTTGAATTGCCAGAATCTCCGGGTCCATGAAGCTGGTCTGAGCAGCAAGCTCTGTGTAGACCTGCGAGAAAATCCCCATTCTCTTCTGGTTCCCAGGGTTCTGAGCCTCTGCTGAAGACATGAGAGAAGCATAGTTACCCAGCCGCTCTGCAAGCATGAAGGTGTCACTTGTCCACTTCAGCAGCTCAAGAAGAGCCTCCGGTCTCTCACCTATCCTGCCTCTGAAAGAAGAGGCCTTTTCAATCTCTTTTCTGAGGTTCTCTAGATCTGCCTCGTAGGCGGCCTCTGACTCATAGAGGCTTGAGAGGTCCCACTTGTCCTCTTCGGCAATATCCTTTCTGAGTGGTATTTCCTTTATCTTGTTTTCTTCTGACATATCTGTCTCCTGTTTATTGATTTTCTATCTGTTGAAGCAGGATTCTTGCAGCCTTTCCTCTGTGGCTGTAGAGGTCCTTTCCGCCCTTTGGAAGGGTGGCCATCGAGCAGCCAGCATCATTGCAGAAGAAGACCGGGTCGTACCCAAAACCTCCATCTCCCACAGCCTTCTCTTCCAAAATCCTGCCTTCGGCAATTCCGGTTGCCGTGTATTTCTTTCCTTTGTTCAGAAGTATGAGGGTGCAGACAAAGCGGGCAGTTCTCTTCTCCTGAGGCACTCCCTTGAGGTTCTTCAGCAGTAGCGTGTTCTTCTCATCTGCGCTGAGAATCTTCTCACCCTCCTTACTTCCGTACCTGGCGGTGTGGATTCCAAGCTCTCCCGGTAGGGCATCTACAAACAGACCGGAGTCATCTGCAAGAATTCCCATTTCTGAAATGTCCTTTCTTCCTGATTTCTCTACGGCTTCTTTTAGCGCCATAGCCTTTTGTTCTGCGTTCTCCTCAAACGTTAATCCTGTTTCCTCACAGTCAAAACCTATTCCAAAATCTCCTGGCAGATGCAGGACATGTCCCGGCAAAAGACGCTGCAATTCTTCTTTCTTGTGTTCATTGCCACTGGCAAGTAAAATATCCATAAATGAGAGGATAAAGGATTTGAAGATCACTTTCAATTAATAACATATGCAGAGGATGGTCAAATGGGAGACAAAGATACATTAAACTGTAAAAAGAATCAGGTTATTTTCAAAAAAGGAGATTTCTCCGAGTGCATGTATGACATAACATTCGGTAGCGTTGGAATCTATGACGAGCTTGATGACGGCCAGAAGCTTCTTGCCACACTCTACCCCGGAGAAACCTTTGGTGAGATAGGCTTAATTGACAGCTGCGCCCGTTCAGCCACTGCCATAGCCCTAGAGGATAACACTGTGGTTAAGATTATCACCATTGATACTTTCAGCGACTACATGAAAGACAAACCTGCCAAGGTCATCAAGATAATGCAGAACCTTGGAGACCGTCTTAGAAAGCTTACTAATGACTATATGGAAGCGGTGGACACGCTGAACAAGTATCTTGAGGCTGAAAAAAATAAAGAGCAGAAACCACAGTCCCTGCTCAATCGAATAAAAAATATAGTTAAAAAGTCTTAAGATTTTTTAGCTATCTTTTAGCTCTCTCTTAGCTCTCTCTTGTGGCCAAATCAAAAGTTCTCTGTGTTTCCTCACTCGGATCCTTGCTCAGAAGGGAACCTATGTAAGAGGCAAGGCTTCCAGCTATGAAGCCAGGAAGAATTTCATAGATACCTGTGCTCTTTAATAGAATCAGCCAGAGAATATCTACAACAGCTCCACTCACTATTCCTGCAACTGCTCCCTGGTAAGTAAAGCGCTTCCAGAAAAGAGAGAAGATAATAACAGGACCAAAGGCAGAACCGAAGATTCCCCATGCATTCTCTACTAGGTTCATAATAGCCTGAGCGGCACTGCCCTTGTTTGAAGCTATCAGGTAGGCAACAACTGAGATAACAAGAACAACCAATCTTCCAACCCACAAGAGCTCTTTTTCAGAAGCATTTTTACGGACTATGGGCTTGTAGATATCTGCTGTGAATGAAGAAGAAGCCACCAGTAGCTGCGAGTCTGCTGTAGACATGGAAGCTGCCAGTACTGCTGCCATCAGCAATCCTGCAACTGCAGATGGAGCATACTTCTTAGCCAGCGTTATGAACACAAGTTTCTGGTTTCCGTACGGAAGTAGCTCTTCAGAGACTGTAAGTCTACCAAGGTAAGCAATTATGATAGCGCAAAGAAGTGAGAACACAACCCAGATAATAGCCACACTTGCAGACCTCTTCATCTTTGAAGGATCTTTTATGGCCATGAATCTGACAAGAATATGAGGCATACCAAAGTATCCAAGGCCCCAGGCAAGGCCTGAGATTATATCCTGAGCACTTGCGTTAAACAGGTTTGAAACAAAAGCGTACTGAGTTCCTTCATACTCGTAGACTGTACTGATTGCTGAATAATCAAGATTTCCCTGAATAACAGTAATAATAGGAATGGATACAAGGGCTGCAATCATCAGTGTCCCCTGAATCATATCTGTCCAGCAGACAGCCTTAAATCCACCTAAAAAGGTGTAGATAATAATTATGGCAGCAAAGATTATCATGGCTGTTCTGTTATCTAGGGTTGGGATTAAGGAAGTAAATACTGAAGCTCCTGCAACAAAACCTGAGGCTACATAGATAGTGAAACTAATAAGAAAAACAACAGCGCAGATAACACTCAGTACCGGACTCTTTTCAAAGAATCTGTTGGTCAGATACTGCGGAATGGTTATGGAATCTCCGTATGCTCCGGAGAAAACCCTGAGGCGTTTTGCCACAATGACCCAGTTAAGGGTTGTCCCTATTACCAGCCCTATTCCAATCCATGCCTGACCAAAGCCGAAGGCCATGATTGATCCGGGAAGCCCCATCAGAAGCCAGGCGCTCATGTCTGAGGCCTGTGCGCTCATGGCTGTTACCCAAGGCCCCATCTTCCTGCCACCCAAGAAGTAACTTTTTTCGCTCTTATCTTTATCTACGACAAAGAAATAGAGACCAATCCCTAGCATTACTGCAAAATACAAAATAAATGAAAATATCATAATAATCCCCTAGCTGAAACTTATTTTTAAATTTGAATGATAATTTACCTGCTGAGCAGGTTGCTAGGGAGTCGGTGCAGGGTTGGATATGTGAAAGCTATTACAAATGTAGTAAACATATTTTTCCTCCTGCTTCGTTTTTTTAGCAAGTATACAGAAAGTGGTATAAATATGCAACAGCTGTTTATAAGGGATGGTTATGGAGAACAATTATTGGGAACCGTCATGGCTATAAAATACAAAGACCATCATTGCATCTGGTGCCTGATGGTCCTCGTTTCAATTAATGAAGGAGCCAATCCTCTCACGGTCGGCTTTAATCCTTTCATAAGGTAAATGCTAACTCACGCAATTTCACATGTCAAATAGAATAATCAAAAATTTTTTCAGTAGGATCTTTTCGTATCTCTATTACTGTGCAACACCCTATTTCTATATTTTTCTCCATGCCACATATAAAGTGTTCACACATATCTGTAGGCACTAAGGCTTGTATGGTCCCTGCAAATCCACCGCCGTGAACTCTCACCGCTCCTTCTTTATTTAAGAGCCTTTCAGCTGTAGCCAGAGCAAAAGCCACTCCCTGATTTTTTGGATCTGACGGGGCATAAACATTTTGTAAGAACCTGTAAGAAGAGTCTCCACTTTCCTTCATCAGACTTAAGTATGCGTTTTTATTATCAGTCTTCAGAGCTTCAAACATCTGCTTAGCGCGTCTGTTTTCATTAAAGAAATGAAGAGCTCTCAGTACGGCTCTGTCGTTCTTAATATCTTTTCTCACTTCCTTCATGTTTTCAAAAAACTCTTCTTCTTTAACTTCACCTAAGACGCTCTTTCCAAAGAACTTAGCCACGGAGAACATCTCTGAAGGAATGTCTGAATACTCGCTTGTGAGTTTTGCATGGTCTGAAGCTGTATTGATTATGACAAGCTTGAGACCCCAGCGCGAGAAATCCGTCTCCACATGGGAAATGACCGGTTTCGGATAGAAATCTATCCCCACGGCTCCTCCATTTGCACAAGCTATCTGGTCCATAAGGCCACATGGCTTACCGAAGAACTTGTTCTCAGCCTCCTGCCCCATGATTGCCAGCTCTGTAGTCGAGAACCTGTCTTTGTTATACAGACTGTTGAAGACAGTTGCAATCATTACTTCCAAGGCAGCGCTACTAGAAAGCCCACTTCCTGGGGGAACACTGGAGATGAGGTTAATATTCACTCCGCCTATATTGCCACCCTTATTAACTATCGAAGAGCCAATTCCTCTTACCAGGGCCTTTGTTGTCCCCTCTTCTTCTTTTATGGGTTCAAGGGTATCCAGATTAATCTGAAAAGGCTTAAAGCCTTCAGAGCAGAAGTTAACAATCTTGTCATCTCGCAATGATACAGCAGAAAGAATATCCAGGTTGATTGAAGCAGCCAGAACTGTTCCAAGGTTATGGTCGGTGTGGTTTCCACCAAGCTCTGTACGCCCTGGAGTTGAAAAGATGGCTCTTGTGTCTCTCTTAAAAAGCTCTTTATGCTGTTGTTTCAGCTTTTCAAACCGCTGTTGGGATTGTTCCTCAGTCATTCTATCTGCATAGATTCTGCTCAAATCCATCTACTCATCCGCCTTCTTTGTTTTTCCCTGTCTAAATAATACCAATCTGCTGCGCAGTTTTACAATCATAGACAGCACTACGGCCACAGCTTTACTTATACCTTTATCATAATACAGTCTTTTGAAATCCCCCTCCTGCACATATTTAAGTTCGGGCATCTTTAAAAAGGCTCTTTCTACCAAATCTTGGTCATTTTCTTTTTCGGCTCCCCACATAGAATCTATTCTTCCAGGACTCTCCAGCATGGCCGGGTTCTTTTCCGCACACAAAATAGAAGCGGCCTTAGCCGGGTCAAATCTAAATGGCCTTTTCCTTATCATCTTCAAGGCGGTATTGGACAACTCTGGCTTTCTAATGACCTGAGCCGAGCACCAATCGCAGCCACTGCACTCGTTTTTCTTCTGCCCAAGGAGTGTTAACAGGCTTCTTCTCCTGCACCTGTCTTCTGTAAACACTTTCAGCAGTTCATCTTTATCTTCCTTTAGTTTCTCTCTTTCAGTTACTATCACGTAAGCTTTAGAGGCCCTTCCGTCTCTTCCCGCTCTTCCTGACTCCTGTAGATACTCCTGCACAGTAGCTGGTCTTCTGTAGTGAACAGCAGTTCTTATGTTACTCTTATCTACTCCCATTCCGTAGGCACTAGTACAAAACAGTATCCCATCCCTGCTTTTTAAAAACCACTTCTCAAGTTTTTCTCTTTCTGCTCTTTCAAGTC
The DNA here is from genome assembly GCA_905236385.1 of uncultured Spirochaetia bacterium. Lineage (GTDB taxonomy): Bacteria > Spirochaetota > Spirochaetia > Sphaerochaetales > Sphaerochaetaceae > UBA1265. Next base: position 18,243 of record CAJOOY010000047.1, on the reverse strand, counting down.
CTGCATGGTAGTATCTCATGGGCACTGTCCTTACGTTCCTATGAACCAAATGACACAGTAGTACCGTTTCCATTCTTGTATTACAAAAGACTATTGCCGGCCTCTGCTCTTTCCTAAGGCTTCTAATAAGCCTCAGAGCCCCTTCATCTCTGTCATAGGTTGGATAAGTTGAGTAGAAAATGTTTTCCCTGTCCACATCCCCTACTACAGTATTACTCTCCTCGCTTATCCGAAGAACCCTTCTTATTTCTTTCAGAGTTTCTTCTCCCGCTGTTGCTGTAAAGGCCAAGACCTGAGCGGCTCCAAGGCTCTCTGCCATCTCTCCAAGCTCTGAAAACACAGGCCTGAAAGTCTTTCCCCACTGGACTATGGTGTGCGCTTCATCTACTACAAAGAGACTCACTCTATACTTTTTCAGTTCATTTAATACCTTAGGATTTTTTAGTGTCTCAGGGTTTGTAACTACTATCTTGCATCCATTCTTTAGTTTACCAAACAGGGCTCTTCTATCTTTGTTTGTCTGTCCACCCCTGAGGCAGATGCATGGTATGCCGGCCTTGGTCAGTTTTGAAATCTGGTCATTCATCAAGGCAAGCAGCGGATAGACAATTATGCTGATTCCTCTACACAGAATTGAAGGAATCAAAAAGCACAGGCTTTTTCCTGTTCCGGTAGGCAGAATTACAATCTGCCCCTCTCGTTTTACAGCGTTTTCAAATTCATTTTCCAGAATTCTGTGCATGACTAATATCTGGTACGGCTTTAGATTTCTGATTTTAAACTTTTCGTTGGCAATGCGCGTTATCTCATAAAGGTAGTTCATACCCTTATAGACGCCGCAAAGTCCTCAAGCCTTGCATTTTGAGCTGAAGCTTCAGAATATTTTTTTGGCCGACACGCTTTTTTGGCCTCATCTTTTTTGAAAAGCGCATATGGCAAAAAAAAAACGTTGCAGATAACTGCAACGTCCTGCATGTCTGAAAAACAAGAAATCAGACAATCTTTGTAACCTTACCTGCTCTGAGGCATCTGGTACATACCTTTATTGTTCTGGGTGTTCCGTCGATGAGTGTCTTTACAGAAACAATGTTCGGCATGAAAACTCTCTTTGTTGTTACGCCGATATGCTGACCAACACCACCCTTCTTCTTTGCCTGACCTTTTCTCGGTACATTCTGCCCTGAGATAGTGCCTTTTCCACAAATTTCACATCTACGTGCCATAATATATCCACCTCTAAATTACATCTATTTGGAGCAACATTAGGAAGTTATCAGATTTGGCATTTAATGTAAAGTCCTCTAAAAGTATTTATTGACTTAAATGTACTAAAATCTATATACTCTCTTTTGCCAACGGGGCGTTGCCTAGCGGCTATGGCGCCTGCTTTGGGAGCAGGATATCGGAGGTTCGAGTCCTCTCGCCCCGAAAGAGAAGGAATCAGCGCAGAACTGGTTCCTTTTTTGTATGCAAAATGTCTATTGCTAAAACAGACAAAATTTTGTATAACAGTTCTGCATGCACCAATAGCTCAGTTGGATAGAGCAACTGCCTTCTAAGCAGTAGGTCTTTGGTTCGAGCCCAAATTGGTGTAATTAAGACGGAATCCGAAAGGGTTCCGTTTTTATTTTAAACGGCCTTTCAGACCCTCGCCGTAAAACGTTTACATTGAAATCGTCTATTTTGAGCTTCGTTTCAATGAAATTTTCATTGAAGCCTGCCCCAAAACCCGTCGTTTCAATGAAATGGCAGTTCATACAGAACCTGGTGATAGAATATTGCAGACTAAAATAGAGAGCCCTGGAAACCAAGGCTCTCCGAAGAATAAGTAATGATAAAGATTGGAATTAGTTCTCAGATTTGACATCTGGGTTTTCAGTAGTGCTATCTTCAATCTTTTTGCACTCACACTCACTCACATGTTCATGGTGATGATGGCAGCACTTTGCCTTTGTGTGGAAAAGAAAAAGATTACATGAGATGATCATCAGGGCTGAACCAACAATTGAAAGAATGATTGGAAGATTAGATGCATCCATGACTCTGTAAATGGTCATTCCAAACATACCATACCTGGCAGTGGATACTCTTGGAGCACCAATGACAATACTTACTGTGATAAGGGCAATAGCGGCAACTAGGGCCACTATGGCAAAAACTAATGATACTTTAGAAGTCTTCTTCATAAGGCAACCTCCTGTTTTGTTTTATGCGCTAAAGATACCCACGCTCAGAAGAATTGACAACAAAGAGGCGGGAATATTCACATTTCTTCACATTTAATCAATCAACTATTTTGAAAGCAATTTTCTTCACTGGTGTAGAAGAGCCGTCAGAGACGCCGCTCTTGTAGGGCTCTCCTGCAAAGAAGATGGCAAATCTGCCCTGAGCGCCGTGGAAGACAGATAGAGGTTCGGCAGTGAAAACACCGGTGTCAGTTTTTTCATCGTAGGCCAGAGCCTCGTTTTTAAGCTCTCTCCATGTAGTTGAAAGAAGCTCAGAGCCTGAGAGGACTATCTCAACAACTGTATGTTTTTTGTGAAAAACAAAAGGCTTTTCAGAAGAAGAGGTGTTGTAGGTAGTTATTTCATAAGTTACATCCGGATCCGGTGTAGTGTACTTCCCCTTCTCTTTGTCGTAGACACTGTCATGGTCCATGGCCTCTATTACTGTCCTGAGTTTTGGAAGAGAAGGAATATAAATTTCAAGTTTACCAAGAATATCAAAAATCATAAAAACCTCCGTTTATTCTTCTAGGCCACCGTGCCTGGCCCAGTGAAACAGATACTGCTGCGCAACCCCTGCAGAAGGTCCGAAAAGAGAGACCGCTTCTTTAGCACACTGAGTCTTTTCATCCCAGCTGTAGCAGGTGGCCATAACGCGCTTCATCCACACATCCATAGGAAAACAGTCCAGCCTATGACAGCCAAACAGAAGTGCACAGTCAGCTACCTTTATCCCTATTCCTTTAATTCTCATAAGAGAAGCTCGGCATTTATCTATATCTTCTGTTTTAAGGCTTTCAAAGTCGATTAGGCCGTCCCTTACGGCTAAAGCAGTGTTTTTTATGTAGGGGGCTCTGAAGCCAAGTCCTATGGCTCTAAGCTCTTCTTCACTAGCTTCACAAAGCCTCTGAGCTGTAGGAAAGCCGTGGACAGTGGGCTCTTCTTCAGAGACTTCTCCAAAGTTAAGGCACATGCGCTCAATTATGCCCATTATTCTTTTTATATTGTTGTTCTGAGAGACAACAAAAGAACACAAGGCTTCCCAAGGGTCTTGGTTGAGAATTCTAATTCCTGGAGCGTAATCACAGGCTTTTTTCATATTAGCTGAAGTTTTTGAAAACCTGTCTTTCAATTCCTGGTAGTCAGTCTCCATATCAAAATAGTGGCTCCAGTATGGCTTCAAAGCCTGATCTGACAACTGACTTTGAGTACATGAGAACTTCTTGGCGTTTTTACCCACCCCGCTGATTACAGAGTACACGGGCTCTTCAGAGTTGTCTTTAAAAACCCTGAAGCACTGACCTGAAAAAAGAGTGTCTTCCAAAGAAAGCGTGGCCTTATCAATTACCATAGTTCAAAACTCAACCGAGAAAATTCCAGGCTCCTATTATTATAAGGATAGAACCTCCTATTGTGGCAGCCCATTTTGAAAGTTTAACTCCAACTGTTTTACCTATCTTCAAAGCCACCATACAAAGAGCGTATGTAATCAGGCCAATTATGCAACAAGAGATTAAAACCTGACTTATACTAAAAGAAGTGAAGGTCAGACCCGCCGATAGAGCGTCTACAGAAGTGGCCAGAGATTGAATCATAAGAACTCCAAAAGAAATGATTATCTCTTTTGAAACCTCGGCTTCACTCTTCTTTTTAACCCTACCCTCTATAATCATGTTTACACCCAGATACCACAGGACAGATAAAGAGACCCATGGAAGACAGGTTGCAAAAACGTTGTAAAGCCCAAGAAGAGTTGTTACTAGAAACCAGCCAAGAAGGGGCATGAGAAACTGAAAGCAACCAAAAGAAAAAGCAATCAGGTTCATCTTAGAAGCCTTCATTTCAGGGTTTGCAAGGCTGTTTGATACAGAAACACAGAAAGCGTCCATGGCCAGGGCAAAGCCCAGCAGAACGCTTTCACTGATAAATGAAATGTCATTCATTATCTGACAAGTATCCTTTTAAAGTTTTTCTTGCCTGATTTAAGAATTATCTCTCCGTCTTTTGCACAAGAAGGATCGACTGTAAATCTGAAATCAGTAATCTTTTCACCGTTTACAGAAGCTCCGCCACCGGTGACTATGCGTCTAATCTCTGTCTTACTCGGTCCAAGACCTGCAGCAAAGAAAAGATCAACTATATTCATCCCTTCTCCGAGGGAGAGCTCTACAGTTGGCATGTTGGAAGTATCTCCACTACCGCTGAAGGCAGCCTTGGCAGCACTAACGGCTTTTTCAGCCTCTTCTTCGCCATGGATTATCTTGGTCACTTCATAGGCTAGGCGCTGTTTGGCTTCGTTTATGTTCACTGAAGGATTCTCGTAGGTCTTTATCTCATCAAGGTCCATAAATGTGAAAATCTTCATGAACTTGGTAACATCCGCATCTGCTACGTTTCTCCAGTACTGGTAGAAGTCATACGGGGAGTAGATGGCAGGATCAAGGAATACCGCGCCCTTCTCGCTCTTACCCATCTTCTTGCCGTCCGCGCGCATGATCAGGTTAAATGTCAGGCCAAAGCACTCTGGGCCGCCCATTCTCTGAATCAGGTCTATTCCGGCAACAATATTTCCCCACTGGTCTGCCCCACCAATCTGAAGGCGGTTGTCGTACTTTTTATAGAGCATCCAGTAGTCGTAACTTTGCAGAAGCTGGTAGTTGAACTCAATGAAGCTTAGGCCTCTTTCAAGACGCTGCTTGACGCCTTCAAATGTGAGCATTCTGTTTACAGAGAAGTATTTACCTACGTCACGAAGAAACTCAATATAGTTGAGGTTTACCAGCCAGTCGGCATTGTTCACAACAGTAGCCTTACCGTAGCCTGTGGGCGGCACGTCATCAAAGTTGACTACGTGCCTGAGCTGCTTCTCAATATTCTTTGCGTTCTCAGCAATCTGCTCAGCCGGCAAGATCTTTCTCATCTCGGTCTTGCCCGAGGGGTCACCAATCAGCCCAGTTCCGCCACCGACGAGGGCCAGCGGCTTATGACCGAACTGCTGCAGGTGGTGCATGGCAAAGAAGGGCACAATATGCCCAACGTGCAGAGACGGGCCTGTTGGGTCGGTACCGCAGTAAAACGTTACCGGACCCTTATCCATAAGGTCTGAAAGAGCATCTGTGTTTGTACAGTCTTTCACAAAACCTCTGTCAAAGAGGACTTTCAGAGCTTCATTCATACTCTCTTGTACTCCTTGGTGGCCTGTTTGATTCTCTGTACCAGATCAGTTATCTTTACCCTCTCCTGCTCCATTGAATCTCTGAATCTGAGAGTGACTGTGTTGTCCTGAAGAGTGTCATAGTCAACTGTTACGCAGTACGGAGTACCAATCTCATCCTGGCGGCGATAGCGTCTACCAATAGCACCGCTCTGGTCGTAATCAGTAGCAAAATCTTCACGCAGCTCATGCTCGAGCTTTGAAGCAAACTCAGCCAGGCCGTCTTTCTTAACCAGAGGAAGAACGGCAACTGTAACAGGAGCAATTGACGGATGGAAGTGCAGCACTGTTCTAATATCTCCACCCTCAAGCTCCTGCTCCTCATAGGCGTCAGACATGACCATGAGAACGTTTCTTGTAAGACCTGCAGAGGTCTCAACAACGTAAGGAATGTATCTTTCGTTTGTCTCAGGATCAAGGTAGGTCTGATCCTTTCCGCTGAACTTCTGGTGCTGAGTCAGATCATAATCAGTTCTGCTGTGCACTCCTTCAAGCTCCTGCCAGCCCATTGGGAAGAGGAACTGAATATCGTATGCATCTTTTGCGTAGAAAGCCAGCTCATCCGGTCCGTGCTGGTGCCATCTGAGGTGGTCAGCTACTATTCCGAGCTTGTCTACGTAGAACTTCATTCTCTGCTCTCTCCAGTACGGGAACCATGTCTCATCCGTTCCTGGCTTGCAGAAGAACTGCATTTCCATCTGCTCAAATTCACAGCTTCTGAAGATAAAGTTCTTGGTTGTAATCTCGTTTCTGAAACTCTTACCAACCTGGGCAATCCCGAACGGAATCTTTACTCTGGAAGAAGAGACAACATTCTTAAAATCCACATAAATACCCTGGGCTGTCTCCGGTCTGAGGTAAATGGTAGAGGCTGCATCCACATCTGCACCGATGTGTGTTGCAAACATGAGGTTGAAGTTTCTCGGAGTTGTGAAGCTTCCCCTTGTTCCACAAACCGGGCAGGCAGCTTCAAGGTCAATCTGGTCCGCTCTGAATCTGCTCTTGCACTGCTTGCAGTCAACCATTGGGTCTGTGAAGTTGCTTACGTGGCCGCTAGCTTCCCATACTCTTGGGTGCATGAGGATAGATGCATCAAGACCGACTATTCCGTCATGAAGCTGAGTCATCTCCTTCCACCACATATCTCTTATATTGTTCTTAAGCTGGACTCCCATTGGGCCGTAATCATAGGCTCCGTTGAGTCCTCCGTAAATCTCACTTGACTGAAAGATGAATCCACGTCTCTTGCAAAGAGAGACAATCTTATCCATGGTAACGTTGGCCATACAAACTCCTTTAAGCTTCCAACACTTTAATTGCACATTCTATTCTTCTGTAACTTTCTTCACAACCCAGAAGTCTCAGGCATGAGAACGGCGGAGGACTTACCTGTAAACCGGTAAGAGCAATCCGTAGCGGATTGAAGACTCCTGCGTTCTTAATTCCTAGTTTTACAGCCAGGTCACAGAGCTTCTGCTGCATCTGATCATCAGAGTCTCCGCTTTCCATACACTGCTTCACTACTTCATAAACTGCCTTGAGAGCGGTAAGGGTTCCCGCCTGATCCATCTTCTTAGGAATAAGCATCTCAACAGACGGCACCTGGTACTCCCTGACAAAGGAACACATGGGAACAATATCTGAAAGAAGAGTTATTCTCTCCTTTATTCCCGGCACAAAGTCCAAAAGCTTGTCCATATCTTCATCTTTCAAGATCCCTGCGTCCTTAAGGTAAGGCATGAGCAGCTGAGCCAGGTCCTCATTGCTTCTGCGTCTCATATACTGGCCGTTGAACCAGTCCAGTTTCTGGTAGTCAAAAACGCCTGGGGCTGTATTGATCTTCTCAAGACTGAAGACCTTCTCGAGCTCTTCTCTTGTAAAGAACTCTGTCTCACTGTCATAGCTCCAGCCAACAAGACTCACGTAGTTGAGAAGAGCTTCCGGCAGATAGCCCTTGGCTCTGAAATCCCTGACACTTGTTGAACCATGACGCTTAGAGAGCTTGGCAAAGTGCACCTCTCCTGTTACTGGGTCAGTTTCCTTTCCCATAACCATAGGCAGGTGGCAGTACTGCGGAATCTCCCAACCAAAGGCCTCATACATGAGAACGTGCAGCGGTCCGCTTGGGATCCATTCCTGAGCACGCATAATATGAGTTATTCCCATAAGGTGGTCATCTATAACATTTGCCAGATGGTAGGTTGGGAACCCGTCACTCTTAAGAAGAACCGGGTCTGGGCTTATGTCCTTGTTTTCTCTGGTTATATCTCCCATCAGAATATCATGGAAAGTTGTACTGCCCTCTGTAGGGACCTTGAGTCTGATAACGGGCTTAATTCCCTGCTTCTCAAGCTCTGCTCTCTCTTCTTCAGTGAGATTTCTGCAGTGTCTGTCATAACCAACCTGCGGGCTCTTTTCTTCTTCCTGCTTCTTTCTCAGGTTTTCAAGTCTCTCAGGTGTGCAGTAGCAGTAGTATGCCTTGCCCATATCTACAAGCTTCTTGGCATATTCCTGATAGAGAGGAAGTCTCTCACTCTGAATATACGGTCCATGGGGACCACCTACTACCGGGCCCTCATCCCATTTGATTCCAAGCCAGTCAAGTGTGCTGTAGAGGTCCTGAAGACTCTCATCACTGTAGCGTTCTCTGTCGGTATCTTCAACTCTGAGAATGAACTTTCCGCCGTTGGCTCTGGCAAAAAAATAGTTGAAAAGAGCGGTTCTCACACCGCCAATGTGCTGCAACCCCGTTGGAGACGGAGCATAACGTACACGAACTTCCATTGTTCTTCCTTTTCCTTTTTATACAGTTTTAACCCCAGGGGCTCTGTTTTACGAACCTAAGGAGATCTATTCTTGAATTAAGATTCATTTTTCCGAAAATATTTGCAATATGGTTATTAACAGTATTTACGGAAATATTCATTTCTGAGGCAATTTCCTTGTTTGTCATGCCCTTGCAAACATAACTGATTACCTCAAATTCCCTGTCTGTAATCTTGTACTCTTCAAAAGACTCTCTCTTTAACTCTCCACCGCGGTTGATCCTGGTAGCCAAAACGGAGAAGCGGATAAAGTAGAAAACCATCATGATTACGGAAATGGCTATAAAGTAGACTGGGAACATAAGAATAGCCGTAACCGGGAAGATGAAAAGAAGAGAAGAAGTTGGAATGAGACAGAGAACAACTATATTTACTACCTTGATTATCTTTCTTAAGTGAATATCTTCTACGTTTCCAAGGTTTTTCCACAAGGCAACCTCACAGAAAATCATGAGAGCTATAAAGAGGATTGCCTGGTAGTTATAGGCAAAAGTCTTGTCTCCTATAATCACGGAGGTAAGACCCACGCCAAAGTAACAAACCCCGAGAATGATAATTATAATCCTATAGATTTTTTTCATCTTCAGGCCAAGAATCCAGTAGATGAAAAACGGAATAAGCACATAGATAAAACCCATCAAAACATGTGTTGAAATGGAGAAGATAGCATCAAAAACATCTATAGCCGTGCCACTTGAGAAGGCAGGAATAACCAGAGTCAGAAACTCAAAGAAGCAAATAGCTAATAGGGAGGCCTGGAAAACTATGTACCAGGCACCCCACATGCGCGCCTTAAGCGTGTTTGAGGCAATAGAAAGAGCCAGCGTCATGGAGACAGTAATAAGTGCAATCCCATACAGCAGCGTTGCGATGCTTTCCATCTTCTTTCCTTCCCCTTCCTACAGAATTACTTCCTTATATGTACTTGTAGTGCCCTTTTCGCCCGTAATCTGGCTTAGGGCAACCTGATTATTCTCATACAGGGTTGTAAGCTTTTTGTAAAGATTAAGCGCCTGCTTCTCTGCCGTGGCCGCGAAAACTGTATTTGCCAGGCTGATGGCCTCTTGGGGCCTGCCAGTTACGAAGTAGAGCAATGCCGTATTGTACCCACTTACAAAGTCCGAATACCTATTCCAGTGCTCTTCAAATACAGTACATGCATAGGCGTACATTCCGTTCTTTGCATACTCGTACCCAATTTCAAGGCTCTCATCCTTGGCCTTATTAGAAATGAGTGAGAGGTTTGACTTCTTGTAGTACGGAGTTAACCGATTCTTGATTGTGGAGCCAAATGAATCCGCCATGTATCTGTAACGCAAGGCAAAATCTGACAAGCCGTAAGAGAACTGAGCGGAGAAAACAAAAGCTCCATCCGGTTTCAGATAACCAATGAGAATTGGGTCTGTGTCATAGAATGAAGAACTACTGGTAAATGAGTAAGTATCCAGCACTGCCAAACTCTCCACATCTTGAACCACGTACTCATACTTCAGTGTTCCGTTTCTGTGCAGGTAGTAATAATAAGTCTTCTGGTTTGTGGTGGCGTCTGTTTTTACAGTTGCAGAAACATATGTCTTGTATGTCTGCTCTGTGACTTTTCCAGTAACAAGAGCGTCCACATCCATATCTAACAGAGCCTGCCTTACCGTGTAAGATTTGCTTGTTTTCTTAATTATTCTGTCAGTTGTAGTTGAACCAATGATTGTATAAATACCCTGATCCAGGGCGTTTTCAACCACAGAAGTTATGTAATCAGCAGTATCATCAAAAGGTATGCTCCAGTCCATGCGGTTAAGGGCAGTGATGAGCACCTGAGGAGTTGGAATACTACTCTGATCATAAATAATCTCAGGGTAGCCAGCAGACCTGTAAGCCCAACCATAATCATAGGCAGTCACGGATTTTACAGCCATGGTCTTGTACCCGGTAAGATCCACCTGAGACGGAACAAGGGTACTCACACGAACAAGTGTTGAACAACCTGCAAGCAGCAGGATTATAACCAGTAAAAACAGCAGAAAAGTGCTTTTCCTTCTCATGGTTCTCTCCTTAGATATATATATTAGCATTTTGAGTACATTAATGGCAATTGACAACAGAGAAGCGGAAATTTATCTTAATAAGCGGAGGCGAACATGCCCGGAAAAAGAAAATTTGATGATGACGATGACTATGTGAGCATCTATGATCTTACTGATGACAAAGAAGACGAAGATCTGGATGACGAGCTTGATGAGCTTGAGGAAGAAGACCTCCTTGACAGATACGAGTCTCCCATAGCCCTCAACTACGATGAAGATGATGATTTTGAAGACGAGGAAGAGGAAGAAGACTATCTTGATGACGGCTTCCACTACACCGAGGATGAGGACGAGGACCAGGACTACTGATTATGTTTTCTTCTGCTGCTGAATTAAAGGCCCTCGCCCCTTGGAAACAAAGAAAGACTATTGTCTTCATGACTGATTTCGGGTCTGCAGATGGTGCAGTCAGCGCCATGCATGGAGTTGCCGACTCAGTCTGTCAAGACCTGCGCCTTGAAGACATGACTCATGAGATACCGCAGTTCAACATTTGGGAAGCCAGCTACCGTCTTCTTCAAACCCTCCCCTACTGGGCTCCAGGTACTGTTTTTGTATGCGTTGTAGACCCAGGAGTTGGCTCAGACCGTGAGAGCGTAGCCGTCCTCACAGCTTCAGGCCATATTGTTGTAACTCCTGACAACGGAACACTTTCCCATGTTGCAAAGAAGATAGGAATATTGGAAAGGCGCCGAATTAGTGAGACTGAGAACCGCCTGAAAGACAGTCAGAGATCCTACACTTTTTACGGCAGAGATGTGTACGCTTACACAGGGGCGAAATTGGCCTCCGGGCTGATGGATTTTGAGAGCACAGGCCCACTACTGGAGACAGAGCCGCTGATGCTTGAGATAGAAGACCCGAAGATTGAAAATTCTTTCATTTTCGGGACAATTGATGTTCTGGACACCAGGTACGGAAGTCTTTGGACAAATATTCCTGATACTCTGTTCTTCGAGTCGGGAATCTCCTACGGCGATGAAGTCTATGTATCAGTTTCCAAGAAGGACCGGCTGGTTTTCGGCTACAGAATGAAAGTTTGCAAGAACTTCTCAGAAGTCAGCGTGGGCGAGCCGCTACTGTACATAAACAGCCTTCTGAACGTAGGAATAGCCTTAAACCAGGGCAGTTTTGCAAAGACCTACAGGATTGGGACTGGAGGCGACTGGAAAATCAGCATAAAGAAGGTAGACCCGGTCAGATAAACGGGTTGAAGTATCTGCCGCCGTCCACAAAGCGCAAGCAGATGGACAGGAGTGCAAGAATTACGCAAAAAGCTATAGATAAATAATCAGGAACTGCAAACGGACGTGAGTTATACCATGTCCGTTTTTTGTCTTTTCCAAAGCCTCTAAGCTCCATGGCGTTAGCAATTATCTCTATTCTGTCCATGCTGGATACTATAAGCGGGAAGAGAATATCCACAGCACTTTTTAGCCTTTTTATCAAGCTCTGTTTCCCAAGAGCTATCTCTAAGCCCCTAGCCTGCTGGGAGACGGAAATGTCATGATACTCCCTCTGAATATCTGGAATATACCGAAGAGCAAGGGATACTGAGTAAGCAATCTTGTAACTCACCCCTATTCTGTTAAGGCTTGCAGCAAACTCACTTGGGTCTGTAGTTGAAACAAAAAGAATAACAATTGGGATGGTTGCCAGGTATTTAAGGACTACGTTCAGCTGGTAGAAAAGCTGCTCGGAAGTGACTACGTAGCGCCAGAAAATGGTGAACAAAACTGTTCTTGATCCATATATCTCAGTCCCGTGCTCAGGTGAGAAAAGGAAGATAAGCAGGTTATTAAGAATCATGAAAACAAAGGTGAACCAGAACATAACCTTCACCTCTGAGAATTTGATTCTTGATACAAAGAAAAGAATGAAGGCCAGTATTGGCATAACGGCGAGAAGTCTGGTGTCAAACGTGGTCATTGCCGCAAGGCTCCAAATAAGGAGGCACAGAAGCTTTGTTGCCCCGGTGAGCTTGTGGATAGGAGATTTTCTTTCAATATAATTAAAAATATTGATCATCTTCTCTCCCCTCTGTCAGCGAGGATGAAGCGTCTAATAAAGGCCGTGTCATCTTCAATGTAGCACATGGTTGCCAAATCTGAGAGAGAAGTCTTTTTCAGGCAGGCTTTTTCAACAATAGTTGGCTCAGTGAGAACCTCTTCGCTTCTCTTGTCTGCAACCACTTCCCCGTCTGCAAATATTACTGCACGGGAGCAGTACTCAAGCATGAGGTGCATGTCATGAGTAATGAGAACTATGGTTATTCCTCTTTCATTCAGCTCTTTCAGAAACTCCATTATCTCAGTGTAGTGTCTGAAGTCCTGACCTGCAGTGGGCTCATCAAGAATAATTACTTCCGGGTTCATTGAAAGAATGGAGGCAATAGTCACCCTCTTCTTCTGACCAAAAGACAGGGCACTTACCGGCCAGTTTCTGAACGGGTACAGGCCACAGATTTTCAGAACCTCATCAACCTTCTTGTCTATCTCTTCATGAGTAAGTGAGCTCTTAAGGACCAGGGCCAGTGAGACTTCTTCACGAATCATTGGTTTACTGATCATCTGGTTTGGGTTCTGCATAACGTACCCTATGTGGTCAGCTCTCTCCTTTATGCTCAGTTCAGACAGGTCTCTTCCATTTAACTTCAAGCATCCACTGCTGGGCTTTTCAAACCCGCAGATCAGTTTGGAGAAGGTGGATTTTCCAGCTCCGTTCTTACCAACTACGGCCATCATCTCGCCCTTGTGAAGACTAAAGTCCAGATCTTTTAGCACAAGACGCTCTTTATCCGGGTATCTGAAGTTTATCTTTTCAGCACTCAGGATTATCTCATCATTTATCTTTTCATTTTCAATGCTGAGATTCTCAAACCAGGAGCGGACCTTTTTCTTGTCTTCTTCGGTGAGTACTAGAGTGTCCACCCTCTGAGGCCTCATCTGGGGAGTAATCCTCACTCCGGCATACTTTAATGCTGCTATGTACAGAGGCTCCCTGATTCCGTGTTTTATCAGCAGGTTTGAAGAAAGCAGCTCAGCTGGGGTGCTGTCACTGATAATCCTTCCCTCACTCATCAAAACCACACGGTCCACATCTCTGTAAAGTACATCTTCCAGTCTGTGTTCAATGATAATCACAGTTGTGTCTGTGCTTTTATGTATCTCATCTATCAGCTCTATGGTTGTCTTGCCAGTGGCTGGGTCCAGGTTGGCTAACGGCTCATCAAACAGCAGCACCTTCACTCTGTCAACCATAACCCCGGCCAGGGCTACCCTTTGTTTCTGACCACCTGAGAGTTCATGGGGAGCATGGGTGAGAAAACTGCCTCCGATTCCTACCTTCTTGGACACTTCTTCAACTCTCCGGTGCATCTCTTCTCTGCCTGTTCTATCATTTTCCAGAGCAAAGGCAATGTCTTCCCCTACCGTCAAGCCTATAAACTGTCCGTCCGAGTCCTGCAAAACGGTTCCAACGAACTTTGAGAGGCTGAAAATGTTCTGGTCTTTGAACGACTTCCCATCCAGTATCAGCTCTCCTGTAGCCTCGCCACTGTAAGAAGAAGGGATAAGGCCGTTTATACAATGCGCCAACGTGGACTTTCCACACCCTGAAGGTCCGCAGATGAGAATCTTCTCTCCCTGCCTTATTTTAAGATTAATGTTATGCAGAGTTGGCTCACTCTGTGACGTATATCTGAAACCGAAATCCCTGAACTCAATCATACGTGGCAATTATATTTGCAATTGAGCTTTACAGTAAAGATATTTCACTGTTTGATTGCCCCTGCGCCTGCTCTAAAAATAAATCTCAATAAAGACAACAACGTATCTTTGTGATATAGTTCACTTGTAATTTTTAACAAGGAGGGTTCGATTATGAAAAAATCACCTGTTGTTACTGTAGTTGCCATCGGTATTGGCGCAGCTCTCTTCTTTGTTCTTGGAAGATTCGTAGCCATCCCAAGTCCGGTTCCAAATACAAATATTTCATCTCAGTATGGACTTCTCGGCTTCATGGCTGCCCTTTTCGGACCTGTTGCCGGTCTTCTTATTGGTATTATCGGCCATGCCCTTATTGACTTCTCCTACGGTTGGGGAATCTGGTGGTCATGGGTTATTGCTTCTGGTTGTGCAGGCTTTATCATGGGTCTGGTTGCTAAGAAGCTTCTTCTTGGAACAGATGCATTTGTTGGAAAGAAGGTCCTTCTTTTCAATATCTTCCAGGTTGTAGCAAATGTCATTGCCTGGGGTCTTGTAGCTCCAGTGCTGGATATTCTCATCTACGCAGAGCCGGCAAACAAGGTTTTCACACAGGGTCTTGTAGCAGGTGCTTCAAATATAGTTACTACAGCAATCATTGGAACACTTCTCTGCTTTGCCTACGCAAAGACCAGACCAGCTGCAGGTTCACTCAAGAAAGAGAACTGATTATTCCGCAACACAAACAAAAAAGGGGCTGTAACAAAAGTCGGTTTTACCGACGAGAGGTTACAGCCTCTTTTTTCTTTTGTAGTTGTAGTCTCTTGCAATCTAGTTGACAGATTTTTCTTGTCTTTTTTTAAAACGATTTGCAAGACGTTTTGCCTATGGTTTCTTGAATCTTTCCGGAGATGTTCCTTCCGGAGCTGTCCAGACCTTTCTGCTTAAACCTTTCTCTGAATAACGTAGATACTTTCTGATGTTGTGACCTAGGGCAGTGAGCATGAATTCTACGCTGACCTGCTTCATCCCTATCCTCCTGAAACGGTCGTAGGACATGTCCTGTTTAAGTACTCCGAATCCTCCCTCCGCCTGGCAACTTCTGTTTACTCTCATTTCGATTCCTTCCACCGAGAGGAGGAGATCTCTGGCCCGTTGTTTCTGTCTTTGAAAAACCGGGTTGATTTCAAAAACTTTGAAAGCTCCCTCTGGTTCTTTCATAAACTGCCTGCAGTAGGGCATGAATTGGCAGCCAGAACAGTTCTCAACCAAATAGAAAAGCGTTCCTTTGTACTTGTGATGACGTGAAGGAATGTCTACCACAATCCCAGTACAACCACCGAGACACGTAATCGTTTCATCATCATTAAGTTCGTACAATGCTGGTCTCCGGCCACTACATTCCCCTTCCCATGCCTGATACTTGATGAATGCCTTGATTCCATGTTCTTCACAGTATGAATAGTTTTCCTGACAACCATAACCAGAGTCCGCACAGATGCGTTTAGGGAGAATCCCATACATGGATTCGAGCTTCTTCGTAGTAAGAGTTTCTGTAAGGACCGCAGATGCGCTCCTTCTCTTCATACTCAAGAGTCTTCTCAAGATAGATTGTCAGATTTCTGATCATGCCTTCGTAAGCTTTTCTGTCAGATGCTGTTTCAAGCTGCTTTCCAGCCTCTGTAATCTTTGCCGCAAGAAGTGACGATGACAAAAAGCCTGAAGATGGTACACCCCTTTCAAGGCCCATCAAGGCAAGCAGTCTTCTGGCTTTGTCGCTTAGCTTCTCATGCCATATTGTAGGTTTCCATACAAACTTGTACTTGTTTGCATCTGCCTCAATCTTGGTTCCGTCAATGAAGCAGTCTGACAGGTCTACAGACAACCGTTTCAAAATGGCTGATGTTACGGTCGAAAATATCTCATCTTGCCTAGGCTTGATTACTTTGTTTATGTACCGTCCAAAGGAAATGTGAGAAGGCCTTTCTCCGTTCATAATGTGAATAAATCTGACATCGTAGAGGCAACTGGACTCCAGATTTCTGAGACTACTGAATCCCATTGCAAAGCCGTAAAGAATGCATGCGAACATCTCATATGTATCCAGTTCCGGCCTGCCAAATACAGACTTGGGTTCTCCTTCTTTCAGAAGTTCAGCAACTCCTGATTCTTCTAAAAGAGACAGAAATTCATCAATTTTTGAGCTTTGCTTCACATCAGGGGTGTAGTCGTAGAACAAAACACCTTGTTTTGTGGTAAAATGAGTCATGGTAAATGTTCCTTAAGCAGTTACATTCTACCATGTATGCCCCGGGTTCGAGTCCCCGGGCATCTTTTTTTAAGGTTTTTGGCAAAAAAGAAGGGCTGTAACCCTCTAGCCGGTAAAACCGACTTTTGTTACAGCCCCTTTTTTTCTCTCTGAAGTACACATGCAAACATAAACCCTTATCTTTCAATCATCAGTTTCAGAATCTGTACTGCGTTAGCTGCGGCGCCCTTTCTGATCTGGTCTCCACAGCACCATAGGGCCAGGCCGTTGGGGTCTGTGAGGTCGTTGCGGATTCTTCCGACATAGACTATATCCTGATTACTGGTATCCAGCGGTGTTGGATAGTCCCTACCGTCCATGTTTTCAGCCAGGCGGCACCCAGGGAATGCAGCTATGGCCTTCTTGGCTTCTGCCACACTTACCTTTCTCTCGGTTCTCAGCACTACTGAGATGGAGTGGCTTCTCATAACAGGAACACGGACACAGGTGCAGGAGACTGTGAGAGATGGCAGGTGAAGAATCTTTCTCCCTTCATTCTGCATCTTCATCTCCTCTGTGGTATAGTCTTCTTCAGACATGGAGCCAATGAAAGGAATAACGTTCATAGCTATCTGGTGTGGGAAGACTTTTGGCTGAGGCTTCTTGCCATTGTGGAGGTCTTCAAGCTCAGTCTCAAGCTCCACAAGACCACCCTGTCCAGCGCCAGAGACCGCCTGGTAGGTAGAGGCAATCATGTTTTTAATCGGTGAGATTTTGTTGATAGCTGCAACTGCCATAAGAGTGATGATTGTTGAACAGTTCGGGTTGGAAATAATTCCCTTGTTCTTAAATGCATCTTCTCCGTTAATCTCTGGAACAACCAGTGGACACTCTGGGTCCTGACGGAAGGCTGAACTGTTGTCTATATAGACAGCTCCGGCCTTGACTATAGCTGGAGCAAAAGCCTTACTCATGGCGTTACTTACAGCTCCAAGAACAAAGTCCATACCTTCAAAACTATTCTCTGAAGCCTCTTCTACTTTAACAGGCTTTCCGTTGAACATTATTTCCTGTCCAACGCTTCTTGCACTGGCTAGTAAGGATAGCTTACCAACTGGTATCTTGTACTCTTCAAGACACTGGACCATCTGTCTTCCAACAGCGCCTGTAGCCCCTAAAACCGCAATATTATAGTTATTTTTCATAGTTAGTCCTCCTAATTAACCTGCGAACCCTTCGTAAAGGACCCTAACTGTTGTGTCGAATTGGGAGTTGTCTACACCCACTACAATCGACAGCTCATCTGAGCCCTGTGCTATGGTTCTAATGTTGACTTTTGCCTTTCCTAAGGCGTTGAAAATAAGGCCGGAAATACCAGGACGGAAGGTCATCTTTCTGCCAACTGCCGCAACCAGAGAAATGTTTTCCTGAATGTCTATGCTGTCCGGCTTAAGAACCTTCTGAATCTCTGAAATAACCTCATAGATTATGCTCTCAACCGAGCTCTTTGCAAAAACAAGAGAGAAAGAATCCACACCAAGAGAGATGTGCTCAATAGCTATCTTGTGGTTCTCAAGTATCTCCAAAACACTTCTAAGATCTCTATTGTTATCAAGGTTGTGTTTTCTCAAAGAGAGAATCTCAAAGTTCTTTCTACCTGCAATTCCTGTAAGGAACCTTTCTTCCTGATTCTCCTCTTTTTCAATTGAGTCCACAATCATGGTTCCCGGATGAGAAGAGTCATTTGTGTTTCTGATATTTAGTGGTATGCCCTTCTCTTTTACCGGCAAAATAGACTCTTCATGAAGAACTGAAGCACCCATGGAAGAGAGTTCTCTGAGCTCAGCGTAAGTAATCTTTTCAATTGGTTTCGGGTCTTTGACTATGCGTGGATCTGCCATGAGAATTCCAGAAACATCTGTCCAGTTTTCATAAACTGATGCATT
>CAJOOY010000046.1 GCA_905236385.1 uncultured Spirochaetia bacterium | reverse complement strand
TCTCCTACCCTCTTTTGCAACACGAACGTAGTCAGAAATCTCTCCCGTCCCATGACCGCAGTAGTAAGAATGTGTGTGGAGGTTGACCTCACTTTGTGTAAAAACAGGCATCTGGGTATCCGTTTTCTGCAAGAACCTGGCCAACCAGGTAGGTCATATAGTAAAAATAGAGTTCATTGAGCCCTATGTAGGCAGAACCAGTTTCATACTGATTGGAGACGGAGATAACAGCGGGAGAGACATTGATCTTAATAATTTGCTTCTCGGAATCGACTACTTCAAAACTAAAGTTATCTCTCTTCCCGCAAACAGCCCTCAAGGCCTCAATTCGCTCATTTTCGTACTCTTCATCATAGAACTGAGAGTTCAGAAGGGCCTGCTCGGCCTCGTAAGGCAGGTTGTTAAAGAGGTTCGCTTCCCCACT
Source organism: uncultured Spirochaetia bacterium (assembly GCA_905236385.1). Classification (GTDB taxonomy): domain Bacteria; phylum Spirochaetota; class Spirochaetia; order Sphaerochaetales; family Sphaerochaetaceae; genus UBA1265. The sequence continues at coordinate 14,647 of CAJOOY010000046.1, read as the reverse complement.
AAGGGTCTTCTCATAGAAGTCAGTTAGCACGTAAAAGACCTCTTCCGGCACAGCTATCTCCTTGCCCAGATTATTGTTAATGGTCGCAAGGTTCACGTAGCCAGAGTACTCATTAGTGCTGTCAAAGAGCATATACATACGCTTAAGCGTCTTTGAGTACAGAGAAGTTAGGGTGGCAACGCTCTGCCGGATTTCAGAAGAAGAACCTTCCATGTAGTAGGCCAGGCCTATTGAAGAAGAGTAAAAGGGCACATCTGCGTCTGCTGAAGCGTCAATTATCTGCCAGCCAGGATCCTTGTGCCCTATTGAAATAATCGCCGTCGCAAAAGCTGCGGCGGCAATGACTATGAGGGCTATAAACAAGACAGTTCTGAGAACCACATGTTTATCGCTGACCTCGATTATCTCTTTGTCTTTCACGCTCATTTCCCGAAACGGATAGCCTTGTACTTTTCAAGCTCAGATGGGCTTGCAGATACAAAATGGCCGTTTCCAAGGTCGCAGAGCTCGGGCTTTTCAACACTGTAGTCGTGCATCTTTTCCGGCTCGTAAACAAAAAGCTTCTTGTTCTTCTCCAGAATCGGATCCGGGATAGGAATGGCGCTCATAAGGGACTTTGTGTACGGATGCATTGGGTACTTATAGAGCTCTTCCGTCTCCGCTATCTCCATGACCTTTCCCTTGTAGATAACGACAATTCTATCTGAAATGAATCTGACAATACTCAAGTCATGGGCTATGAACAAATATGTCAGTCCCCTCTCCTTCTGGAATTTCTTAAGAAGGTTCAGAACCTGGGCTCTGATACTCACATCCAGTGCAGAGATAGGCTCATCTGCAACAATGAACTCCGGTTCCATAACAATAGAACGGGCAAGCCCAACTCTCTGTCTCTGTCCACCAGAGAACTCATGCGGATAACGGGTAAGGTGCTCGGGCAGAAGTCCAACTTCCCTGATTACTCTTTCAACCTTCTGATAGCGGTCCTTCTCATCCTTGTAGAGGTGGAAGTTATAAAGACCTTCGGAGATTATGTACTCAATAGTAGCTCTTTCATTTAGAGATGCAGCCGGGTCCTGGAAGATCATCTGAATCTTCTTGACTACCTCTCTGTCTTCCTTCTTGCTGAGCTTACCTGAAATCTTCTTGCCCTTGTAATAAATGGCGCCGTTTGAACACGGGTTGATTCTTACAATAGCTCTTCCGATTGTTGTCTTTCCTGAACCGGATTCACCTACCAGGGAGAGTGTCTCGCCCTTGTAAATGTCAAAACTTACATTGTCTACAGCCTTGAATGACTTCTTGCCGTTTTTGAACACAACATCGAGATTCTGAATAGACAGCACAACTTCTTTCTTGTTTTCTTCAGTCATGTTTTCCTCCTCATCTCTCAAAATCAACGTAAGTCTTACTCATCTTCTCATGGAGATTCTGAATAATCTCAGGTGGCTCAACCTTCGGAGCTCTCGGGTCAAGAAGCCAAGTCTTTGCATAGTGTGTTTCACTTACCTTGAACATGGGTGGTTCCTTCACACGGTCTATAGCCATGGCATAACTGCTTCTAGGAGCAAATGCATCTCCAATAATCTTGTTGTAAAGAGAAGGAGGTGTGCCCGGAATACTGAACAAATCATCTCCCTTCTGGGCAAGCTGGGTCAGAGATGAGAGAAGTGCCCAGGTATACGGATGCTTTGGCTCATAGAAAATATCTTCAACAGTTCCAAGCTCAACTATCTGTCCGCCGTAGAGAACAGCAACACGCTCAGCTACGTTTGCAACAACACCAAGGTCGTGTGTAATGAAGACAATAGTGAAGCCAAGCTGCTTCTGAAGATCCTTAATCAACTGAAGAATCTGGGCCTGAATAGTCACGTCAAGTGCTGTTGTCGGTTCGTCACAGATCAGAATCTTAGGCTGACAGGAAAGAGCAATTGCTATAACAATTCTCTGTCTCATACCACCGGAGTACTGGAACGGATAGTCGTTGAAACGCTTTTCAGGCTCAGGAATACCAACCTTGGACATAATATCGTAGGTTCTCTGTTTTGCCTCTGCCTGTGAACACTTCTGGTGCTTGAGAATAACAGTCATTATCTGCTTTCCGATTGTTACAACCGGGTTAAGGCTTGTCATAGGATCCTGGAAGACCGTAGCAATCCTTCTACCTCTGATCTGCTGCCAGTCCTTTGTGTACTTGACCTTAGCACAGTCAATGCGTGCCCAGCCTTCGAGGGTGTGCTTCTTCTCTTCCTTGACCTCTTTAATGAATTTAACTCTGAATACACAAGTTTCAAAAATCTTATTCAGAACATCTTCATTCTCAAGATCCTCTCCTATGGCCATAGCCAGATGGAAGGCCTTCCTCAGGCGGAAAATGAACTTTATCTCACTGAAAATAGGATAGCGGCATGTTGAAAGGAGAATCTCGTTTGTAATTCTCTCGTTTCTCTTCATGGCTGAATCAGTAATTCCGTACGGATTTTTATCATTCTCCTTGGTGGCAATCTTTTTCTTTCTCTGGGCCTTAAGAGCAGCAATAGCTTCCTTGTCAGCTTTTACTTGCTCAGAGTTAGCCTTGTAGTCAGCCTTTCTCTTGGCAGAGAGACCTTTCTTTTCCTTGAGAATCTTTGCCTTCTCTTCTGTCCACTTTTTGACCTTTGCACTGCACTCTTCGTAGTCTTTAGCGTCTTGGGCGTTGTGACGACGGTCGAGAGTGTACATAAAGTTCTTTCTGTCGACAATACTATCCTCTAAATCTTTCAGCCTTGCTGCAAAAGATGCTTCTTCCTTGCTGGTAAGACTCTGACTTTCCTTAATCTGCTGCTGTCTTTTCTTAATCTCTACATACTCTGCAGCTCCGCGCTCCAGTGCTGAACCTTGATGAAGCATGTGGTCAAAGTACTTCATCAGAAGGTGGTTCTTTGGATTGACGTCAACAGTTGTCTTAGAGATATCATCATCGCTGAAAATGATGGAACCGTTTGAGATGAAACCATTGGAATCCAGCATACCTGCAAAGGTCTTTGTAAGAACGGACTTTCCAGAACCGGACTCACCTACTATTGCCAGAGACTCGTTTTCATATACATCCAAACTTACATTTCTGATGGCTGAAAGAATTCTTCCTCTGACGTTGAACTTAACATCTACGTTTTTCAGAGATAACAGGACTTTCTTTTCTTCTTTGTTTTCCATACTTACCTCCTACTCACATATGGGTTCTCGGATCCGTTGCATCTGCAAGGTTCTGTCCGAGAACGTACAGGATAATAGTTATGAGTGCTGCAACCGCCACCGGTGGCCAGAACTCCCATGGGTAAACCAAGAAGCCTGTCTGTGCTTCCTGAATCATTCTTCCAAGAGAAGGAATGTTTGCAGAAAGACCTACACCAATGTATGAAAGGAAGACCTCCATACTGATATATGACGGAAGCTCTGTGGCAAGAATTGTAACAATAACAGAAGTCAAAAATGGCATGATATTCTTTGAGATGATTCTTGGAATAGGTGTTCCAAGACATCTGGAGGCCAGTGAGTACTCACGGTCTCTGATTATCAATACCTGGGTTCTGAAGAAGAAAGCTATAGACATCCAACCAGTGATGGTCAGTGCAAAGATGAAGCTCCAGAAACCCGCTCCAATTACGTAAACCAGAACTGTTATGACAAGAATATACGGAACGTTTGCAATAATGTTGTAAATTACAAGCATTACCTGGTCAAAGCTCTTTGAGTACCCCCATACAGCACCCATGATTACACCAATAACCATGTTAATGGCAGCACAGATAATAGCAAGCACTATAGACGTTTTTGCAGAAGCCCAAATTCCGTAGAAAATAGAGTTTCCTTGTCCGCCTGTACCAAATATCCACTTAAGTGTTGTTCCGTCTCCAGCAAAATAAGCTTTTGCTGCAGAAGGACTTAAGTTAAATGAAGTTGCCCTTGTAACATTTTCATTAGGATTATAAGGACAGATAACTGGAATAATAAAAGCACCGAGAACAAGAAGTACAAACACCCCAATTAAGAACCAGTTAATCTTCTTTCTGAAGAAAACTCTGAAAACGGATTTCCAGTAAGAGTATCTGGGAGCAATAATCTTCTCGGATTCAATAGAGTCGTTGTTTACAAAGGTAAATAATGCATCTTCGTTAAGAACTTTTTCGCTCATGATTATCTACCTCCTTTTGTTTCGAATGAAATTCTCGGGTCAACCTTGGACATGAGAACGTCTCCGAGAATAACTGATATGAGAGACAGAGACGTGTAGAATACCGTACATGCAACGATAATTCCGTTATCATGTCCGTTAATTGCTGTTGTAAGCAGGTTACCTACACCAGGAACGGAGTAAACACGCTCTGTAATAATTGCACCGGTGAGACAGCCGAGAATGCTTGCAGGAATTCCATGAACAATAGGAATGATTGCGTTCTTGGATATATGCTGGCTGAAGATCTCTCCTTCTGAAAGGCCTTCGGCTCTTGCAAACTTGACGTAGTCACTGTTCATCTGGTCAATCATGTATCTTCTCATCCACTTCATGAGGCTTCCAACTGAAGGCAGAGCCAGTGAGATGGTCGGAAGAATATAGGCTAGAATCTTAACCTGAGCATTTGCAAACTTATAAGGCAGGTTGAAGAGTTTTGTACCTATGGCTGCAAAAATGAATATGTAGGCAAGAGAAGGAACAGAACCTATGAAGATTATGTACCACATACCTATCTTATCCAAAATGCTGTCTTTCTTTCTTGCGTTCAGGATTCCAATTGGAATACCCAAAATATATGCACCTATTGTTGCAATAATACCTATGACAAAAGAAGTCTCGAGCATGGAAAGACCATTATTCCTGTAAGTACTTACTGTGTACTTATCCGGATAGTTCTCCATCTCAGCTTCTGTAAGAGTTCCGTTGTTGTATGTAAGAGAATGGAAATCTATAGCTGTTTCAACATACTCATCTGTACCTATCTTTGCCGGGTACTGAGTTGTAACAACTCTAAGATCTCCTGTAGGGGTAGTTATGACGTCAGTTATTTCCTGTCCTCTGTACTTGGTATAGGAGACACCCAGATTAAGATGTATCCAGTTCCAGTGCATGAATGGGAAATGACTGTCAAAGTAGATCAGATACTTGTGTGTTGTACCATTACCGACTAAGGCATAGAAACCATTGTACGGATCTTTCTCTATTCTTATGTATCTGTCTGTAAGTTCAGGATCCTGAACATTGTTAACAGACTCAAATGAGAACAAGCCTTTCAGGTAATCCCAGAGCCTGAGGAACATACTTCTCTCTCTGGTAGCAATCAGATAGCCTGTTCCACCTGGTTTTGTTCGACCGTTACCGTACTTAAGAGGCTCAAGGTAAGAAATAGTGTATCCCTCGCCCTCATAATACTCTATGAACTCCTGAACGGTTTCATTATCAAAGCACTTCTCCGCATCCTGAATGACATTTCTGTCGGCTATGAAGTCTGCATTTGATACGTAGGAGTTCCCATATAAAGAAACATATTTCTGCTGTAGAAATAATGTATAGTTTGCTAATTCAAGATACCCGTACTTCTGGTACATGGTATATTCATAAAAAGTTCTTTCGTTGTTGCTTCTTTTATTCCAGACATCATCAGTCTGGAAGATAACTCTTCTGTCTATAAGAGAATAGACAAGAAGCATTACAGTCAGAATAACGACAAGCAACGAAAAGATTGAAAAAAGTATTCGCTTTAAAAGATATTTTTTCATTGTTTTGTAAAAAATAGAAACATCGGAGGACACAGGAAGTATCCTCCGATGAAAACTGTAGAATTTACCGGAATCCGATACTTATCAGAACAGACCGATAACCTTTGTCATGTAACCGGCACCATATCCTTTGAAGGTGTCAAGGTATGTACTAGGATCACCGTAGTCTGGGCCCCAACCTGAACCGTAGAAGATATCAAAGTTACCGGCCTCTCCGTTGGAAGCTCTGTAACCAGAAGCATAGAAATCTGAAGATGTTGTAGCTTCAACATTGTTGATAATAACATTTTCTTTTCCGAGAGCTGCTTCAATAACCTGCTTGACAGCTTCAGCCTGAGCAACCTGAGTTGCATTTGGTGAGTAGTAAACGTTATCAAGAACGATTGGCCATGTTACAGTGTCTCCGAGCTCTGCCTTAGCTGCTTCAATATACTTCTTGGCAGCTTCTGCGTTGTACCATCCGTTTGTCTGGTCAGCAACAGTAATACCAGCACCAAGCTGATCACAGTAGTACTGAACCATCTCGCCGTACATGGTTCCAGCTGGGAATGTGTGTCCATACTGGTCTGTCTGCTCTGTTGAAAGCTGGACAAATTCAGGATGTGTATACATGTTTCTGAGGTTTGTGAGAGCAAGATCCTGACCTCTTGAAACTGCGTTGTAAGTTTCCTTATCAAATGCAGAAACAATAGCCTTTCTGAAGTTCTTGTTCATCATAGCTGTCTCTGTATCAATCTTCTGCTGTTCTGTCTTACCGGAAGCGACTGCACCTGATTCAAGAGCAAATGTTCCTCTGTTGAGGTTAAGACCCATGAAGTAAGAAGTGGAAGTTGTATCTGAAACATAAGCATACTTATCAAAATTGCCATCAGCCTTTGCAAGAGCAAGGGTTCCGGAACCTTCTGTGAGGCCTAAGCCTGCGTATGTTCCGTTGACAACATCATTATAAAGAGCAGTCATGTTCTCGCCGTTATCATAAATCCAAGTGATTGAATTGAGTTTAACAGCATCCTTGTTCCAGTATCTCTTGTTCTTTACGACAACAATCTCTGAATCCGGATTGAGCTTCTGGAGAAGGAATGCGCCGTTGTAAACCTGTGAAGATACATCTGTTGCGAGACCGTAGTTGATTGTACCTGCAGAATAAGCATCAGCATATGCCTGCTTTCCGAAGACGCCACCACGTGACTCATAGAATGGCTTACAAATCGGTGAGAAGCAGCTGTATGTCAGCATGGTGAGGAAGTATGACTTTGGCTCTTCAAGAGTAATCTGGACTGTGTACTTGTCAATAGCCTTATAGCCTACATCTTCCCATGAACCACCCTCATAGAGGTATGCGCCAGCGCCCTTGACTACGCCGTCAACAAGCCACTCAAGACCTGCTTCAGCATCAAGCATGTGCTGGAAACCTGCTTCAAAGTCATAAGCTGTAACTTCTGAATAGACTGTGCCTTCAGATGTGAACCAGTAAGCACCGTGTCTGAGGTTGAATGTATATGTAAGACCATCATCAGAAACTGACCAGGATTCAGCCATTGAAGGAACCATCTGTCCGAGGTTGTTGTACTGAACAAGGTTATCTGTTGTGTTTACGAGGATTTCTGTATCTGACTGAGAAGAAGTGTTGAGAGTATCAAGAGTTACAGGAGCTGTTGAGAATGTTGTTCTGTAGTCTGTAACAATTGTGTGGCCCTTGCTCTTCAGGTAAGCGGCTGCATCATATGTGCCCTCGCCCTTAACTGCAGCATTCCACATTTCAATCATTTCAGCTCTTTCTTCTTTTGAGATGAATTCATCAGAAATGATCATTGAATACCATCTGTCATCATCATTTCCCCAGTTAACGTACGGGATTGTTCTGTAAGCAACTCTTGAGATTGTGTATGCACCACCCTGTGTTGTTGTCGGGATCATGACAGCTGAATCAAGAAGATAAGCTTCTGCCTGAGCATAAAGAACAAATCTTGCATCATCATTAGGTTCAGCAGCAGCTGCAGCACTGAGAGCTTCATAATCGCCAAGAACCTCTTCATAGATGGCTTCATCATCACCGCGAACGTAAGTAACACTAGAAGCAGCAGCTGTAGTTGTAGCTGTAGAAGTTGTTGCAGCTGCAGCTGTTGTTGTTGCTGCAGTTGAAGTTGTAGTTGTTGCAGCAGCCTGTGTTGCATCAGCACTCTTCTTTGAGCAGCTGACGAAAGCTGTGAAAACTGTAAGAGCCACCAAAAGAATGACTAAAACTTTTTTCATATTTTATTCCTCCATTTAGGTTTTAGAATATAGGTCTTAATATTTTACCCAATTTAATAATCATGACACAATAGAAAAAATTGTTTTTTTATAAATTAAACCCTTTTTTTAGGGCTAAAAATGCATAAATATACATTATAATCCCATATGTCTCTAAAATACGGACAATTATCCGTATAATACAGATTTTTTTCTTATATTGTTTTCATATCAAAAGCAAATAAGAATAAATTCTGCATATAAACAAAATCATTTTCCGTATCCGTCAGGGTTTTTGCTCTGCCAGTTCCATGCATCTCTGCACATTTGCTCTAAATTATACTCAGTTTTAAAGCCAAGAACCTTTGCAGCCTTATCTGTAGATGCATAAACGGTGGCCAAATCCCCTGCCCTTCTGGGACCAATCTTGTACGGGATCTTCTTCCCGCAGGCCTTTTCAAAAGCCTTAACTATTTCAAGAACGCTGGAGCCCTTTCCTGTTCCTATATTAAACACCTCGCACCCCGCTTTTGCCTTCTCAGCAAAAGAAACAGCGCATAGATGAGCTCTAGCCAGATCTTCAACATGAATGTAGTCACGAACCCCTGTCCCATCCGGAGTATTGTAGTCATCTCCAAACACAGTAAGAGCCTCTCGCTTTCCTATAGCCACCTGGCTTACGTACGGCATAAGGTTGTTCGGAATCCCTTTTGGATCTTCTCCAATAAGTCCACTCGGATGAGCGCCGACCGGGTTGAAGTAACGCAGAAGAACAACAGTAAGGCTTGGGTCTGCTACACAGGCGGCCTTGAAAATCTGCTCACTCATGTACTTGGTCCAGCCATAAGGATTGGTACAGTTGCCGGTCTTACACTCTTCATCAAGAGGCATTTTATTATCCGCAGAGTAAACGGTAGCACTTGAAGAGAAAACCAGGCGCTTTGTTCCGTATTTTCTCATAACACGCAGAAGAACAAGAGAAGAGTCCAGGTTGTTTGAAAAGTACTCAATTGGTTTTTCAACACTCTCACCCACCGCCTTAAGACCTGCAAAATGAATAACTGCGTCTATCTTATAATCTGAAAAGACTCTATCCATGGCCTCTTCGTCACAGCAGTCAGCTTTAACAAAGGCAAGCTCTTTTCCTGTTATCTTCTTTACTCTCTCAAGAGACTCAGTATGAGAATTACTCAGGTTGTCCACAACAACAACCTCATATCCGCTTTCAAGAAGCTTCAAACATGTATGAGAACCAATGAATCCGGCTCCTCCGGTAACAAGTATCATATAAACCTCCAGCAATTGAAAAGAACAGTTCTCATATTGTATCATATGCGCATGCCGGAATACAATTTGTCGCCGAGGACGAGTAACATCCTATATCTCTCTGAACAGATTAGTCCGCTTGACGTGACGGAGCTTACGGAAGCCCGGATTAGAGAATACAACCGAAAGGAGTTTTCAAAGAACCGGATCTTCAAAAAGCTTTACCGCCCGGTCAAGAGAAAGGTTACTCAGGATTTGTTCATTATCCCCATTGAAAGCGGCGTTTCCATTTACGGAACACTTTTTGTGAAGACAAAGAAAGCTGCCACTGACCCGACATCTTTGATTATTTACATCCATGACGGTGGCTGGATGTTTGGAAACATGGACAAGTGCTCTGCTATCTGCAGTAATATTTGTGCTGCTACCGGCTCTGCCGTCCTCTCAATTGACTACCGGATGGCCCCGGAGTTCAAGTTCCCAATTCCTGTCTATGATTGTTACAATGCCTTCCTCTGGGCCTGTCAGGGCGCCCGGTACTGGAAACTGGACACAGATAAGATATACCTACTCGGCTCCTGTGCAGGCGGAAACCTTGCCGCCGCTGTCTCAAGACTTGCCAGAGATAAAAAGGGACCGGTCCCAGCCGGTCTGATTCTGATAGACCCCATAACGGACTGCAGACTCAGAACCCAGAGCATTGAGAAGTACAAGGACCACCCGATTATTTCAAAGAAGATCCTGTCCTTTTACATAAACAACTATCAGAGAGAGCCAAAGGACATACTTGACCCGCTCTTTTCTCCTCTTCTTGCACAGGACCATTCAAGGCTCCCAGAGACTCTGATTATTGCCTCGGGTCAGAACCCGTTAAGTGATGATGCTCACCTTTACGCCCAGGCTCTAAACTCTGCAGACTCCCCTGCAAAGATCATTGATTGTCCGCAGGAGATACATAACTTCATTAATTATCCCATCTCAGACAGATGGAAAGACACCATGCAGGCCATCTCTGATTTCATCAGAGGAAGAAACGTGAACTCAATAGATATTCTCACAAAAGGTGAACGAGCTATTAAAGAGAAGCCACACGTGGTTGGGCAGCGCCAATCAAAAGACCTATAGCTTCCTGCTTTGTGAAAACTCCGGTTAGAGTTCTCACCGACTTGCCGTTTGCACTGAAATAACAGTACCAACACTTCTCAGAAGCCTCATAGTGCAAGTCACAACCCATAATGTATGAACTGGCCCATCCTCGTGAGGCAGGAACCAAAATCGGGTCTTTTCTGCACTGTTCAAACTCAAAACCGTCTTCGGACTTGAGGAGAATCATGGCCGATCCTGTTTTCCTTTTCTCCTCATCCCAGTAGATTCCGCACTCAATGGCGTAAAGACCGCTCTCTGTCTCAACCAAGCGCACTCCACCGCAACCCAGGTTTCTCCATCTGCTGTCAGGAGCAGCCTCTATCAACGGCTTTTGCTGAGTGACAATATACGGACCCTTCAAATCCTTTGCCACCGCCACTCCAAAGTATCTAGAAGCCTTCTGGCCTGAGTCCGGGAGGCTCAGGTGGGAAGCTCCAAAATAAAGGCGGCAGGTGTCTCCACTCTTTATTATCTGCGGTCTGGAAATATCCGGGCTTGAAATATAGTCTCCTGCGTATGGCACGTCTGAAGCCTTAAGCAGGAGGCGCGGCTTACTCCATGTAAGGAGGTCTGTAGAGGTTCTCATCTCTATTCTGGACATGTGCCCAGCCTCTTTGCGTTCGGCACGACTTCCTGAGAAACGCCTGTTATGTGTCTCATACAGCAGGTGGTAGTTCTCTCCATCTTTATAGATTGACGGATAGTGACCCCTGAAAGCTATGACTCTCACCGGCTCCCACGCTATCCCCGAGTCCGATACAAAATGATGCACTCCAATCCAAGAGTGAAAGAACATGTGCCAGCGGCTGTCACAGGCATTTGACGGCATAATAATCTGCGGGTCGGAAAACTGAGGTATATGTTTTAGTGGATTTACAACTGGTTCATCGCTGAAGGGGAACCAGACAAGAGACTCTAGATTCCCGGTCATTTCTTCTCCTTCTGAAAGAGAATGGAAAAAGCAAAAAGAATCACGCCCACTACCACACAGCTATCACTTATATTAAAGGTTGGCCACCTGTCCATTCCGAACAGTCCATAGAATTTTACACTTATAAAATCAACAACGCCTTCATCAAATCTGAAAAGCCTGTCCAAAACAGTGCCTATTCCGCCGCCGAGTATAACGGCACCTGACCACCTCTGAAAAGAAGTGAAACTGCTCCTTTCAGACCAGATGGCTATGCTGAGAAGAACTATCAAACCAATAGGAATGAGAACAAAAACTGCAAATCTCAGCACTGAGCCCCAGCCAGCACCCATGCTGAATGCTGCTCCTGTGTTTCTTATGTGGCAGATAATCAGAAAATCTCCGAAAAAGCTCTTGTAAACAGAGTTCAGAGGAACATTGTCTATAATCCACTGCTTAGACACCTGGTCTATCACTACCAGAGCTAGAGCAAACACAAAGGGGAGGAGTTTACGGGCAGTATTATTTTTCTGCATGCTGATAATCTATTACAAAGAAGAGGGAACATCAATAAAGACTGTATTAAGTCCTTTTTCTTTAACTCTCTTCATTACGGCCTTTACGCCGAATACCTCTGTCAGATAGTGGCCCATAGTGACCACGGATAAGGCACCATCCACACAATCCTTGCAGGAGGAGTAGTGCACTTCCCCCGTAACCAAGGCGTCCAGCTTCAAATCAATGGCTTCAGGCACGTCTGAGTTGCCGTCTCCCGATATTATGCCAATCCGGCTAAATTTTCTGTCGCACCCAATCACTGACACTGGCTCAATTCTACCCAAAAGAGTGCTTATCTCCATAGCGTTCAAGGGCTTTTCAAGCTCTCCGTAAAGCCCCGCTGCCCCGTTTCCGACCCAGGCAAAAGGCTCAGGATTTTTCATACCCAAAATGGAAGCCATACATGCGTTGTGGCTCAGGCTCTTGTGGCAGTCCAGTGGCAAGTGGCAGGCGTATAGGGCCATCTTGTTATCAAGAAGGAGCTTCATTCTCTCATAAAGAGCCCCAGTTACCGGCTTAGCCGAGCCCCAAAACAGCCCATGGTGCACAAACAAAAAATCCGCCCCTGCCTCTGCTGCGGCCTTGATTGACTGCACACAAGCATCCTCTGCAAAGGCCACAGTGGAAACTTCTTTATCAAACCCAACCTGCAGCCCGTTAAGTGAGGCGTCCGCACTCTGAAACACCTGAACGTCTAACAATTCATCCAGAAAATCTTTTAATTCAAAAACAGTCATAAACACCTCAGCTGTTTGGCCTTGAGAGCTCGTAGAGCTTCTTCAACCTGTCTTCAATTATCCTGTTCACACTCTCCGGCGGAAAAGTCCCCTTAACCGAACGCACCCCACTTGGCCTCAGCGTCAAAATTTCCATGCCCTGGTCCACAGTTGAAACCGGGTAAATATGAAACTTTTTCTCCTCTATGGCCTTCACAACTTTTTCGGGCAAAATCAGGCTTTTCACGTTCTGAGACGGAATAATCACACCCTGCCGCCCCGTAAGCCCCGAAGAGGCACAAATATCAAAAAACCCAATTATCTTCTCGTTAATCCCGCCAACCGGTTGCATGTCCCCAAGCTGGTTGACCGAACCCGTCACCGCTATCTCCTGCCTGACAGGAAGCTCTCCAATTGCTGAGAGCAATGCAAATAACTCAGAACTAGACGCACTATCCCCGTCTACCTCACTGTAGCTCTGCTCAAAGCAGATTCCGGCATAAACAGAGAGCGCAAAATTTCTCGCATACTGCTTTCTCAAGTACCCTTCAAGAATCAGCAGCCCCTTATCATGAATCTCCCCGGAAAGCCCAACCTCATGTTCAATATTTACTATCCCTTCACTGCCTGGAGCAACTGAAACAGAAATAACCGCTGGTGTTCCAAAAGAAACAAGCCCTCTGTCCATAACGGCCAGTCCGTTTATCACCCCGGTCTTAGTTCCTTCAAGAGAGATAATCATCTCCCCGTTTTCTATCTCCTGGCTGATCCTGCTCTCGGTTATGCCGTTTGCAAAATCCCTCTCCAACAGGGCCTTTTTCACGGCATCTCCATCTATCCCATCTTCACCGGCCAGATAGTCAGCTTCAGAGAGCAAATCAGAAACCACACTGAGTTTTGTAGTTAGCTCCTCCCTGCTTTCAGCGTACCAGGAACTGTATTTAAGCAGTTCACACAAAGCACTATCTTTTACCTGTTTCAAATGCCACCTCTTGGCGTGGTCTAAAATGTAGGCAATAGTCAGCCCCATATTCTCTTCATTTGCAGGCATGGAGAAGTCAAACTCGGCACAGACTTTGAAGAGCCTGAGAAACTGTGGGTCTGTGTCACACAACCTGTCATAAAGAGAATCACTTCCAAGAAGGATTATCTTTACAGTAGAAGCCAACGAACCGGCATCCGGGCGGATAAAACGCTTACTCTGGGAGCCTTCATCATAAACACTGAAACTTGAACTTTCAGCAAAAAGCTTTATGGCTGACCACAGCTCTCCATAATCCAAAACCTGGTTCATGTTCAGGACAAGAAAGCCACCTGAAGCACTAAGTAGTGACCCGCAAGAAAGGTTCAGGTGGTCTTCAGCATACTTGTGTCCGATCTGACCGAACAGAGCCTCCTCAGTCGGATGATACTCACACACCACCGGTATCTGATTATCAGCTTTGCCTTCTGAAATGAGATTAATCCTGACCCTATCAGGTGTGAGGGCTTGATCTTTTCTTTCACACAAAAGTTTTATCTGGTACAAAAAAGTCTTTAGCTGATAGTTCTCAGTCTCAGTAAACTTTTCTATCTTTAGCCAAGCCTGCTCATAATTTTTATCTTGTAAACAAATAGCCGCCTCTTGGCAAGCGTCTCTTAGTTTTGCTCCATCAGAAGCCTGCAAGCACAGTAACACTGGGTGCTCTGGGCTGGCAAAATTATAGGCATATGCTAAATCATACTGAGGGGCTTTCATTTGAGAGGCCAAGTATTTAACTGCAGTGCGCCGTCCAGTGCCCTCTTCCCCACTGATGTAAATATTGTAGCCCCGGCTTTTTACGCTCATTCCCATTTTCAAGGCTGAGACGGCCCTAGGCTGTCCAATAACCCCGGATTTTGAGTATTTATCTCTTAACTGTGAGACCGTATTTTCATCATATGAGAAGCGCACACTGGAGGCTTCCAACTCTTTTATTTTCAAGTCCATACATAAATGATACCAACAACTGAAAAAACGGTCTATCAGAAGAAAATAAAGGCCCAGAACTGAATCTGGGCCTGTAAATCAATAAAAAAACTAATC
>CAJOOY010000045.1 GCA_905236385.1 uncultured Spirochaetia bacterium | reverse complement strand
TGGTCAGACCATTAAGGTAGATATCCCTGCAGGCATCCAAAACGGAGAGCTGATCAGGGTTAAGGGTCAGGGGCTGCCTAGATACAAGGGTGGTTCCAGCCGGGGCAATATGTACATCAAGGTCCAGATAACCACTCCTAAGCATGTTGGAGTTAAGGGTAAACAGATCCTTAAGAGCCTCTCAGAGGCCCTCGGTGAGGACAACAGTCCTTCCCCGGTACGCTTTAGCGAAGAGTAAGTGAGGTAGGTATGGGAGAGAAGATTACAGGCATTCACGCCATAGAAGAAGCTTTAAAGAGCGCTTCCCATGGCTCCACACTCTACCTTCTTAAGGGGGACAAGAGAAACTCCTCTTTGGAGTTTAAGGCCCAGGCCAATGGCAAAACTGCTGTCAAAAAAGTCTCTTCAGCTGAGCTTGACAAACTGGCCGGCTCCACCGACCACAGAGGAGCTGTGCTGGATATAGGAAGCAGAAGCTCAGGCTTCCGCGGTGGCAGAATCCAAGAGATAACAGTGGATGAGTTCTGCAGAAGCCTGAAAGACGGTCAGAATGCTCTGGTTCTGGCTCTGGATGAGATAACAGACCCACACAACCTGGGGGCTATTCTAAGAAGCGCTGATCAGTTTTCGGCGGCTCTGATAATAGTGCCGGAGAGAAGAAGCGCCAGTGCAAATGAGACAGTTATCAGAATCTCTTCAGGGGCAGCTCAGTACGTAAAGCTAGCCACCGTTACAAACCTCTCAAGAGAGCTTGAAGCCTTGAAGGACCACGGGTTCTGGGTCTACGGAGCAGACATGAACGGAGAGAGCTCTTACAGCACTAAGTTCAGCCCAAGGTCTGTGATTGTTATGGGAAGTGAAGGCAGCGGAATGAGAGCCCTGGTAAGAAGTAAGTGTGACCACGTGGTGAGTATTCCTATGAGTGGACACATAGACTCACTAAATGTCTCCGTTGCTGCAGGAATTCTCATGTACGAGTATAGAAGAGCCTTTCCAGCCTGATTATTTCTGTGCTACTATTTTCCCATGGAAAATGACTATCAGGACATAAATATACCGGATTTGGTCAACAGGCTGAATCCGAAGATCGGGAAGAGAATTCCCAAGTTTCTTTATGCCTATTTTAACAGAATTCTTCATGTAGATGAGCTGAATTCTTACTTCAGATCTACCTATGATCTGGACGCCCCAGCCTTTCTTGATGAGGCAGTCAAGTACCTGGATCTGAAGATAAATATAGATGAAGAGAGCTACAAGAACCTGGAGAAGGTGAAGTCTCAGCACGCGGTGGTTGCTTCAAACCACCCCTACGGCGGTCCTGAGGCCATGGGACTAATGGATGTGCTCAAGGACTATCTGCCGGATATTAAGCTGGTAGCCCAGGCTTATTTGAAAATAGTTAAACCTCTTCAGTCCTGCTGTGTGTTCAACAAGAAAGAAGTAAGGACGCTGATGGAGCACGTGGAAGAGAAAAAGAGTGTTCTCATCTATCCAGCCGGGTTCTGTTCAAGAAAACTTAAAAACAAAGTGATTTTTGACTACGACTGGAAGCCTTCCTTCTTAAAGATAGCTAAGAAGCTGAATGTTCCTATTTTGATAGTTCACACCCGCGGACAGCTGAGTAAGAGGATTTTCCGTTGGAACCGCTTTAGAAAGATCTTTAATATAAAGGTTGGATTAGAATCAGCTTTCCTGGTTGATGAAATGTATAAACTCAGGGGCTCAGAGCTGAAGATGACTATAGCCCCACCAATTGAGGCTTCTGTGTTTGATAACAGGTTCACTCTGGAAGAGTGGAGTGCAAAGCTAAGGCAGTACTGTTTTAATCTAAGGGAGAATCCGCGCCTGATCTTTGATCCAGAGATAAAGGTAACGCTTCCGCAACAACAGGTATTCTGAGGCCGGATATTTATACTGATTTGGAGACAGAGTCAAAGAACTTGTTTCCTATATCTTCTCTGTGCCAAGCGCCTTTGAAGGCTACGGCTGAGATGGCAGAGTAGACCTTCTTATTAGCTTCAATTATGTTCTCGCCGCAGGCTACTGCTGTGGCAACTCTTCCGCCGGAGGTGTAAATCCCGTTATCTTCTCCCTTTTTTACAGCGCCGAAGAAGAATCTGGCGCAGTCAGAGGAGTAGAAGGAGAAGAATGGGGCACAGATGCTTCTGATCTTAAGGCCGGTTCTCGGCTTGAACGGATAGCCCTCGCTTGCTATTACAACGCTTACAGCGCTCTTGCCGGTGGTCTGGAGGGTGACTGTTGAGAGGCTGCCCTCGTTCATGGCGTTCATTATATCTACTGCATCATTACAGATGAGGGGAATGATGGTCTGGGCTGCAGGGTCGTTGAACCTGACATGGTAGTCAACAAGCTTGTATTCTTCATTGCTTTTAATCACTGAGAAAGTGATGATTCCCTTGTAGATCAGACCCTCTCTTTTCAGCCCGTCAAGGGTGGGGTTGATGACCTGGTTGTAGAGGGCGCTCAGGCCGCTGAAGTTCATGGGAACCGGGCTCACAGCTCCCATTCCGCCTGTGGAAAGGCCTCTTTCTCCGTGCTCGGTTTTTGTGTACTCGGAGCAGATGGGGAGCATGAGGGTGCCGCCGTTTCCGTCAACAAAGAGGGAGACGGTTAAGGGAATTCCTTCTTCCAGGTTCTCAAGAATCACCGGGCCTTTGTCTATGACGCCTTTGGCAAAGTTAATAAGAATCTCCTTGTCTGAAGAGCGGGCCATGATTCTGGAAGGTGAGAGGTAGTTTGGTTTGATTGCAAAGGTTCCCGGGGTTTCATTAAGAAAGGCCTCCAGGCTCTGAAGGTCTGTAAAGACCCTGTATTCGGGAAGGTTCACTCCGTTTCTTCTTGCAAAGTCACGGGCAAAGCTCTTGTCAGCTTCTATTTTCATGGCGTAGGAGGGGGTGCCGAAGGTGGCTATTCCGTTGTTGTTCAGAGTATCTACAACCCCTGTCATGAGCGGGGCTTCTGTTCCAATGAAAACAAAGTCAATTGAGTACTTTCTGCAGACTTTGAGAACCTGCTCTCCGTCTGAGATATCTACGTCCTTCAAGCCTTTGGCAAAATCCTGCACTGCAGGGTTTGCCGGTGCTACAAAGAGTCCTTCAATCTGCTTGCTTTTTGAAAACCACCATGCTGCTGCATGGTCCTTGGCTCCTGAACCTAGAACAAGTACCTTCATAATATAACTCCCATCTGTTTAAATAATAGATTCTGGAGCCAATCAGGTCAATTGCTCAAGGGCCCGTTTGTAGTCCTCTATAGAAAGAGCGCTTGTAATTTGGCCTCTGACCTTTGCACTGTTTTTTATGCCTTTAAGGTAGGCGCACACGTGTTTGCGCATTTCCCTGCAGGCAGAGGCTTCGCCAAGCATGTCAGTTAAGCCAGAGAGGTGGTACATGATCTTTTCTACCTTCTCTTCTGTGGTAATCTCAGGCAGAGTTGTGCCTTCCAGTAGGGCCTTGGTCTGTTTGAAGATAAAGGGGTTTCCAATGGCTCCCCGGGCATACATGATTGCATCCACCCCGGTTTCTTGAAGCATCCTGACCCCATCTTCTGCAGAAAAGAGGTCCCCGGAGCCCATGATTATCTTTTCTGGAAAGTGGGCCTTTAAATCCTTCAAAGTGCTCCAATCGGCTACCGGGCTGTACAGCTGGCTCTTGGTCCTTGCGTGCATGGTCAGCGCCGTAGCTCCGTTTTCAAAAGCCAGAGAAGCTGTTTCCAGGTAGTTTATGCTCCCTTTATCCCAGCCGGTTCTGATTTTCACGGTAATTGGTAGCCCGGTCTCTTCCTTAAGGGCTTTAACTATTTTTCCTATCTCTGTAGGGTTTTTAAGCAAAGCGCTTCCAGCCCCGGTTTTAACTACCTTTGGCACCGGGCAACCGCAGTTGAAGTCCAGTATCTGTGGGTTCTCTTTCATAACGCCAGGGGCGCTGCGCCTGGCGGTTTCGGCATCCGGTGCAAAGAGCTGGACGTTTAAGATGG
>CAJOOY010000044.1 GCA_905236385.1 uncultured Spirochaetia bacterium | reverse complement strand
GCTTTTCCGGTGAATGCGGTTGAGGTTGAATATAGGAGTCTTCTGAAGGGTTTTCCTCTCCCCGGACTCCCACATGAGCGCAGAAGACGGCTCAGTGGTTTTCAGGGTATCAAAAGAGAATTCATCAACATACTTCATTTCAGCCTTCCTTCTTTGACGGACAGTTCTGGGAACAGCTGGCACATGAAGCGGGACTGCAGCTGTCGTTCTGGGGAATATAGCCAATATCTGCACTGCATGACGGTTTTGTAGACATGTGGATGTATGAAGCTATGTCCATAAATTCCTTAGCCGAAGCGGAGGAAGGATTATTCTCAATCCAGTTGCCGCCTTCGTCTTCCGTCTGCTGCAGATTCATTTCCATAGGAACAGCACCCAGGAAGGGAACAGACTCCTCAAGGCAGAGATTCCTGCCTCCGTCCTTACCGAAGACGTAGAGCTTTTCAGAACAATGCGGGCAGACCATGTAACTCATGTTCTCAATCAGGCCGATTATGTTCAGGTTCAGCTGACGGGCAAAATCTATGCTCTTTCTTGCATCCAGAATGGCTACCTGCTGGGGTGTGGTGACCAGAATGGCTCCGGTCATGGCCGGAATGGTCTGGGCCACAGTAAGCTGCTCATCTCCCGTTCCCGGAGGTGAGTCAATGAGAAGGTAGTCCAGAGGACCCCAGTTCACATCTGCAAGAAACTGCTTGATTACACTCATCTTCATGGGACCGCGGAAGATCACTGCCTGGTCGGGGTCTTCCATTGCGAAGCTGAGACTTACAATCTTCAGCCCCTCTCTGGGCGAAACCGGTTCAATCGAAACGCCATCCTTGCTGTCCAGCAGGAGACCTCCTTCAACTCCGAACATCTTGGCTACGTTCGGCCCGTGAATATCTGTGTCCAGAACGCCTACTGTGTGGCCCTGGGCGAGCAATGCATTCGCAATATTAACGGTCGTGGTCGTCTTACCGACGCCGCCTTTCCCGCTCATAATCAGGATCTTACGACCTATCTTATCCATGCGTTCGCAGATACGGACGCTCTGGTTGTCTGTCTGGTCAGCCATAATTAATACTCCTCCAGTCAAAAGATATAGAGAAACAGTTGGACAAGCAAGAGTATTCTCAGTAAGATGATACTAGAATTTTCCGCCCTGAAGCCTACGTATGTGGCCGGCGGATAGTAAGCAGGAGTGTGAATATGTTTCTAGTATCGCAGTTGCCTACTGATGTTTTGAGACAGCAGTTGGGAAATGGCGTAATCCTGATGCTTCTGGGCATGGCAATAGTTTTTCTGTTCCTTACCATTCTCGTTTTCACAACCAAGATTATTTCAAAGATTGTCGGAAAAATTGAGGCAAGGGCGCCGCAGAAAGCTGCACCAGTTGCAGAGACTGCTCCGG
The DNA here is from genome assembly GCA_905236385.1 of uncultured Spirochaetia bacterium. Taxonomy (GTDB): domain Bacteria; phylum Spirochaetota; class Spirochaetia; order Sphaerochaetales; family Sphaerochaetaceae; genus UBA1265. Next base: position 8,878 of record CAJOOY010000044.1, on the reverse strand, counting down.
TTATGGTTTCCGGTGCAGATGCTGAGATAGCGGCAGTTATAGCAGCCGCTGTGGTCAAGTCCAGAGAGTGACGGAGGAGTTTATTTAATGACCAAGAAAATCAAATTCATGTGTACCGCATTCAGAGACGGCTTCCAGTCTGTCTATGGTGCAAGGGTTTTTACAAAGGATTTCATGCCGGCTGTTGAAGCAGCAAGAAAGGCAGGAATCACTCATTTCGAAGCAGGTGGCGGAGCAAGATTCCAGAGCCTTTATTTCTACAGCAATGAAGATGCTTTTGAGATGATGGATGAGTTCAGAAGAGTAGCCGGACCGGATGCAAATCTGCAGACACTCTCAAGAGGCGTAAACGTTGTAGGTCTTGATTCTCAGCCAAGAGACATAATCAAGCTCCATGCTCAGATGTTCAAAAAGCATGGAATGACAACCATCAGAAACTTTGATGCTCTCAACGATGTAAACAACCTCATCGACAGCGGAAAGGCCATTCACGATGCCGGCCTCAAGCACGAGGTTACCGTTACAATGATGAGCCTTCCTCCGAAGGTAACAGGTGCTCACGACCCAGACTTCTACGAGGGTGTTCTCCGTGGCATTCTGGATGCAGGAATTCCTTTTGACAGTATCTGTTTCAAGGACGCTTCCGGTACCTCAACTCCGGCAGTTGTCTATGAGACAATCAAGAGAGCAAGAAAGCTCGTAGGCAAGGACGTTACAATTGTCATGCACAGCCATGATACAGCAGGCTGCTGCGTACAGCAGTACAGAAGTGCTCTGGATGCAGGCGCAGACCAGCTGGATCTTTCCATGCAGCCTGTTTCAGGTGGAACATGTCAGCCTGATATTGTAACTATGTGGCACGCACTCAGAGGCACTGAGTATGATCTTGGTGTGGATATTCACGCAATCCAGAAGGCTGAAGAGGTCTTCCAGGAGTGCATGAAGGATTACTTCCTGCCACCTGAGGCAACCACAGTCAACCCCAACATTCCGTTCTTCCCGCTTCCGGGTGGAGCTCTTACAGCAAACACACAGATGCTCAGAGACAACGGCCTCATGGACAAGTATCCTGAGATTGTCGAAGCCATGGGCGAGACAGTTGCAAAGGGCGGTTTCGGAACTTCCGTCACTCCTGTATCTCAGTTCTATTTCCAGCAGGCTTTCAACAATGTCATGTTCGGTCCCTGGAAGAAGATTGCCGAAGGTTATGGAAAGATGGTTCTCGGTTACTTCGGAAAGACACCTGTTGCTCCGGATCCGGAAGTTGTAAAGGCAGCTGCAGAACAGCTTAAGCTTGAGCCGACAACAAAGAAGGTTGTTGACATTAACGATGCAGATCCCAAGAAGGGCAGAAAGGCCGCCATTGCCATGCTCGAGGCAGAGAACCTTCCTGTTACTGAAGAGAACATATTCATTGCTGCTTCCTGTAAGGAGAAGGGAATCCTGTACCTCACAGGCAAGAGCAAGGTAAACGGTGTCAGAAAGGCAGATCCGAAAGAGGCAGAAGCCAAAGCCAAGGGCGAGTACACAGTTACAGTCAACGGCAAGGCCTACGGTGTTAAGCTTGATAAGGCAAACGCAACAGTTAACGGAGTCAGCTACCCAATCAATGTTGCTTACGGAATTGATGAGGAAGCCGTTGCAAAGACAGCTTCCGCAGCTGCTCCTGCCGCTTCTCCGGCAGCTCCGGTAACTCCTGGTGCAGGTGAGAAGATTCTGGCTCCTATGCCTGGTCTTGTTCTGCGCCTTGAGGTAAAGCAGGGTCAGGCAGTCAAGAGCGGTCAGCTTGTTATGGTCATGGAGGCCATGAAGATGGAGAACGAGATCTTTGCTCCTTGCGACGGTACTGTTTCTTCAATCAGTGTCTCTCAGGGTCAGCAGCTTCAGAGCGGCGATGTTCTGATGACAATCGCTTGAGTAAAGGAGCAGTTTAATGGGTGAATCATTAATGAATCTGTGGACCACAACCGGTCTTTATGGATTCTTCAACCTTAACCCCGCAGCGGGCTTCGGCTGGGGAAATGCCGTAATGATCCTTGTCGGCTTCCTTCTTTTCTATCTTGCAATCAAGAAAGGTTTTGAACCCCTGCTTCTCATACCTATCGGAATGGGATGCGTGCTTTCAAACATTCCGTATGCCTATATTGCATCTGTAGACCCCTCTCTTGCAGCAGGGGCACAGGGTGCAACAGGCTTTATCAAGATTCTGTTCGATGCAGGTATCCAGAGTGGTCTCTTCCCAATTCTCATCTTCATGGGTGTTGGAGCCATGACAGACTTCGGTCCTCTTATTGCCAATCCGAAGACTCTGCTTCTCGGTGCAGCCGCTCAGTTCGGTATCTTTGCAGCTCTGCTCGGTGCTCTGGCTCTCTCATTCATTCCGGGAATCAACTTTGACCTGCACGCTGCAGCTTCAATCGGTATCATAGGTGGTGCCGATGGACCTACGGCAATCTACGTTACAACACGCCTTGCCACAGAGCTCCTCGGGCCTATTGCCGTTGCCGCATACTCCTACATGGCTCTTGTCCCTGTCATTCAGCCGCCTATCATGAAGGCTCTGACAACAAAGGAAGAGAGAAAAATCAGAATGCAGCAGCTCAGACCTGTTTCAAAGACTGAGAAGATTATCTTCCCGATCTCTGTTCTCACCGTCTGTGCCTTGCTTCTGCCTTCCGCAACTCCTCTCATTGGCTCTCTGATGTTTGGCAACCTTCTTACTGAGTGCGGAGTGACAAAGCGTCTTTCAGATACAGCATCAAACGCTATGATGAATATTGTCACAATCTGTCTGGGTCTTTCAGTCGGTTCAAAGATGGAGGCTTCTCATTTCCTTACTCTGAACACTCTCGGAATCCTCCTTCTCGGTGCTGTTGCTTTCAGTCTCGGTACCGCTGTCGGTGTTCTGATTGCCAAGCTCATGAACAAGCTTGACCCCAAGCATCCTGTTAACCCGCTTATCGGTGCTGCAGGAGTTTCTGCTGTTCCTATGGCTGCCAGAGTTGCATCCAGGGTCGGTCAGGAGGCAGATCCGCAGAACTTCCTTCTCATGCATGCCATGGGTCCGAACGTCTCCGGAGTCATCGGTTCTGCAGTTGCAGCCGGCGTCCTCATGGCATCTGTTCCTGTCATGGAACCGGTAAGAGTCCTGCTTGGTATGTAAACCAGAGTAGAAATACAAACAAAAACAGATTCAGACCTGTCCGTAACCGGGCAGGTCTAATTTTTTAAAGTACTCTTGAAGTTGATTTTGAAGTTACTTTGAAGTAAGATTGAAGTGGCGAAGTAAAACATGTATCTTGAAGAGGTAACTGGAGTAATCAATATTGAAGATATCCACTTTGAAGCTAAAGCAAAACTCAACCGCGAAGACTTTGTGGGCTGGCTCAAAACTGTGGCAGGCTTTGCAAATGCTGATGGTGGTGAGTTTTTCATAGGCGTAGAGGACAAAACCAATAAGCTTATAGGTTTTGACCGCAGTGAAGCTGATAAGGAGCGCAACTACTTCAACAGCATAGTAAATGAGCACTTAACTCCAAGACCGAAAATGGATATTTTATTCCTTCGCTATATGATTAACGGCAGTGAGCGGTTTGTAATCCGGGTAATTATTCCTGAATCTTCTGTAAAACCAGTAGTTCTCAAGTTTAAGGGCATACCTTCTATCTTCATGAGGCGTGAAGGTTTTACAAACGGCGCAACCTATGAAGAGATAATTGAGATGAGCATAAAAAGTAAGAAAACCCAGTATGATGTTCTTCCTTCAGATGTAAAGTATAAGAGGGAGAACTTTACAGAGTTAAGGGAGTTTTATGCTGAGCACAATAACGGTAAGGAACTGACAGATAAAGCCTTGCAATCTATGGGCTTTTTTGATGAAAACGGTTTTCTTTCCAATGGAGCGCTTCTATTTTCCGATGATTATCAGGAAGGAAAAACCGAGGTTGTCTGTTCTCTGTTTTCAGGTTTTAACAAGGGAAGTGAGAGAATTATCAGCATAAACCGCTACAAGGGAAACATAATCAGAGTTATAAAGGCCATGATGGAGTTTGTATCGCTACGCATGAATCACTCTTTGAGAAAGATAGGGGTTTCTAGAATTAATGAAGACTCCTACCCTCAAAGGGCTCTCTTTGAAGCTGTGATAAACGCTGTCGCACACCGCGACTATTTCCTTGACGGCACTCAGATTCAGGTTGATATGTTCAGAGACAGAGTGGAGATAACTTCTCCTGGTGGCTTTTACCGCGGTGAGCAGTTTGGTAAGACCTATGACCTCTCTTCCATTATCTCCAAGCAGAGAAATAATCTTATCACATCCGTTTTAGTTGGCTGTAATGTTATGGAAGCAGCTGGAACTGGCTTTGACAAGATTTCTGAAGAGTATCGTAACTCAGATTTTGATCACCGCCCATTTATCTCATCAGCTTCAGACCACTTTAAAATGGTGCTACCGGATTTGACCTATGAAGAGGGCCTGCATGAGCCAGGTTCTCCTTACTTGGCTTTTCCCCCGGTGCCCAACGGTTCAGAGCATGATAGTAAGATTCTTAGCTTCTGCTACCCAAGAGCCAGGCAGGCTAGAGAGATTGCTGAGCACCTGGGAATAGCGGATTCTGACTATCTGAGAAAGCAAATACTTGAAAACCTGGTTGAGCAAGGCTACCTGGAGAAAGACAGAGGAAGGAGAGCCTACTACTTTAAGACAAGTAGGGCATCTGTTTCTTTGGCATAAATCAGGAAAATCAAAGAAATCTATTGTTTCCTGGTTTTAATTTATACTGGATCTGACGCTTCTTTCAGCTGTTCTTTTCCGGCCAGATGAAGGTGGCGTTCAGGTGCATTTCCCCATTATCAACAAGAATGTCTTCCCCCGAACAGGAACGGTTTACAACGGTCAGAAAATAGCACCACTGAGCTATCTCTTCCGCCGTAGCCCATTTCCGAAGCGGGGTGAGAGCCATAATCTGATTCCAGAGTTTCTCATCTTCCATCACCGGGCGGTTCAAATCCGTAACCACGCCACCCGGGGAGAGACTGTTGCAGGTAGCTCCATAGGGCGCAAGACGAATGGCCACATTTCTTGTGTAGGAGAGAAGCCCGCCCTTGGAGGCACTGTACGAAGGGAACTCTGCCCCTGAATGGGCAGAAGCTGAAGCAATGACAAGAACGCTCCTGATAGAAGGATTGAACGCATATTTTTCAGTTACGTTCATGGTTCCTTTGAGATTGATGGAAATATCGTCCGAACTGTCCTGGACACCTGCGCAGTTAATCAGAATCTCAACATCCGTGACAGATGGCAGGGAAGAGGGCTCTGAAATATCTGCGCAGCAGTGAACATAAGAAGAATTCAAGTCAAACGGAGAGGCGGGATTAATATCTATTCCATAAACACTATGGCCCCTCTCAAGAAACAGAGATGCCACAGCTCTTCCTATACCACCACAGCTTCCGGTAACCAGGACTTTCATGTTCACTCCTTTTCTTCCTGCACCTTAACCCTCTGAATCTTCCTGGTAAGAGGAAAGGTAATCAGAGGAACAAAGAACGACTCCACAATCAATTCTATAACAGTTCCGGAGAGAACGGCAGTCAAAATATCGTACCAGCGCATCTCATAGACTGAAAGACCTATGGGAGCAAAGGCGAGGGCCATGAATACGGCATTGTCCACCAGCTGTCCGATCAGAGTTGAGAAAGAAGCTCTGAAGAAGAACAGAGAGCCTCTGTCTTTCCCGTTTTTCTCAAGCCGTACCTTAATTATGTAGATTATGTGTACGTTTATGACGTTTCCAATCCAGAAAGCCACAGCTGATGAAATGATGGTCCTCGGACCATTGGAAAATATCTTTGCAAATGCTTCTGTCTGCTCGGCATACTCTGGGAGAGAGGGAATCAGAACCTCAATTCTGGCCACCAGCATGAATGCAAACGAAAGAATGGCTACAAAGAAAGAGAGCTTTATGGCTGTCTTCTCACCCCATACCTCAGTTATGATGTTTGCGACAAGAAAGACCATCCAGCTTATAAGAAGGCCGCCATCACAGATAATGACGGAAGTTCCGAAGCTTAAGCTCTTCATGCAAAGAATGTTCATTAAAACGGCAACTATACCGTAGACGACTGAGAGTCCTATAAGGAACTCACTTGAGGAAAGGGAACGGGCGGTTCCCAAGTTGGTTTTACTCATTTTTTCCACCTGATAGTTTTATTTTGTATGCCGAAGGATTTCCTGGAAATGTACGAACTCCGGCCTGCTGAGCAGTTATAGCAGTTATAGCAGTTATAGCAGTAATTAGCTTATTTCTCAAGCATGTTGGCACTAATACCGGCACCAATGTTGGCACTAATAATGGCACTGTTGGCACTAATAATGGCACTATTCAAGGAGATGCCTCTTCCAATCCGGAACTGACAGAAAATGAGAAAAGAATTGTTCTTGAGTTTGTGAAATCAATGGATTTGCAACTCAACAAAAAGTTCTATTCAAAAAAGGATCTTGTGAAGGAACGTGGAAAAACAGTGAAAAAAACCTGAACATGACACATCAGGAAATTATTAAAAACGGCTTGTAATGTCTTTTTAAACAAGGAATTACATGCCGTTTTTTGTTATTATTACTGCGGAAGACGGGATATTATTCTCCGCTGACTTTTTCCGAATTTAATTCGATTATAGCCAACGGGTGGCAAATTGTCATCAAGTTTTTTGCCGATTGTAGTGGAGCACGGCTCAGCAGTGAATAAAAAAATCCTTGCCTGCAAGGAGCAAGCAAGGATTCCAAGTTACTCTGTATAATCCTCAATCCACAGATCATATGTTTCACCGAATTCGATATGTGTACTCGGATTTATATCTGGCATAGCCTTCGCTTGAGGCCAAATATAGGCGTAACCATCACTAAGTTCCTCTCCAACATTAAAAGCCACATAGCTATTGTCCTTAAGTTCCAAAGTCCATGTGTATTCGGAGGAACCTTTTTTTACTTTAACAGAGAATTTTCCAACAAGGTCTCCAAATGTAGTGCAACCTGCAGGGATTTCCTTAACTGCTGTTTTATTTCCGTCTGCAAAAGTCCATCCACCTTTATAGCCATCTTCTATTTCCAGTGTAATAGTGTTTAAAGCAACTTCTTCGTCACAGGATGTGAAAGCACACAGGACAAGAGCCGCTAAAAGAATAAGTGCCAATGCTTTTTTCATTTATTTGTCTCCTATAAGATTTAAAAAAACTCCCTGCTTTGCAAGGAGTTGTTGAAGGTGCCGACCGGATTCGAACCGGTGAACAACGGTTTTGCAGACCGCCCCCTTAGGCCACTTGGGTACAGCACCAGTGCGAAAGATAAGATAGCAGAAAAACAGGAGTAGTGCAAGGACTTTGGAAAATGACTGATTTAGTATAATATTCAAAAAAGAAGCAGGAAGGATAGAAAACATGGGAATTGAGAATCCGGGTGCAGTAGAGGCCGAGATAAGCTTCAGACTGGACAAGCAGAAGACTGCAGCTGAACTGGAAAACGAAAAACAGAGATTTCTGAAGGCCAGAGAGCAGGCAAAGGCCCTGCCTCTTGATCCGGGTGTCTACCTGATGAAGAACGAGGACGGCCAGGTCATCTATGTGGGAAAGGCCAAAAGCCTCAGAAAGCGTGTTTCCCAGTACTTCCTTCCCAACAGGGACAGAAAGACAGCGGCCCTGGTTTCAAAAATCTGCACAATTGACCATATAATCACAGGAAACGAGTACGAGGCACTGGTTCTTGAGAACAACATGATAAAAAAGTACTCGCCTCATTACAATATTCTGCTCAAGGACGGAAAAAGCTACCCGGTGATCAAGATAACCAAGGAAGACTTCCCGAAGGTGTACAAGACGAGAAGAATAGTCAAGGACGGCTCTGAATATTTCGGCCCGTACCCCGATGTGGGACGGCTTTCAACATATCTGGATCTGATAGACAAGATGTTCAACCTGAGAAAGTGCTCAAGCCCGCTGAGGAAGAGGCCGCAGCCGTGTCTTTACTACCATATCGGGCGCTGCCCGGCTCCGTGCTGCGGGAAGATAGGGAAAGAGGACTACAACAGAAATGTAGAGAAGGTGCGCAGGATGCTCAAGGAAGGCACCTACGAGCTGGAAAACCAGATAAGAGATGAGATGATGCTGGCCTCAAAGGAGATGAGGTACGAGGCTGCGGCAGAGAAGAGGGACCTTCTGCAGGCGCTGACTTCTGTATCCAAGGCGCAGATGGTTGAGGACTACAGCAACACTGAAAGCAGAGACTACGCAGCCATAGAGATGCGCTCGCCGCTCTGCACTGTTTCCATCATGCAGTTCAGAGATGGAAAGCTTATGGGAAGGGCGCTTTACAGGGCACAGACTTTCGGGGATGAATCGGAGACGCTGCTGAACTTCCTGACGCAGTACTATGAGGACGGAAGGAATCTCCCGAGGGAACTGTATGTGTCGCACGAAGTGGACAATGTACTTATTTCCAGATACTTCAACGAATATCTGAATACGGACATAAAGGTGATAGTGCCATCGGATGGGAAGAACTACAGGATTCTGAGGCTGGCGCGTGAGAATGCTAACAGGGACGTGGAGAAGAGGCTGAGAAGCACGGACAACAGCGCGGGGCTGGAAGTGCTCAGACAGGTCTGCGGACTGGAGGAGGCTCCTGAGTTGATCGAGGGGTTTGATATTGCGCAGCTGTCGGGTAAGTATACTGTTGCGAGTCTCATTTCCTTTGTGGGTGGAGTGCCTAATCCGGCGGGGTACAGGCGCTTCAATATCAGGAGTCTTGAGGGGGCCATTGATGATTACGGGGCCGTGCGTGAGGCGGTGAGGCGCAGGTACACGAGGGTTCTGAATGAGAATC
>CAJOOY010000043.1 GCA_905236385.1 uncultured Spirochaetia bacterium | reverse complement strand
ATGGCTACGAATTTACAAGGCTCCTCCCACCGCCCAAGGGCAGTGGGTTTCCGCCTACAACAACAGAAAGGATTTTATTTATGAAAAACACACCGTGGCCTTTAAGCTACGGTGTTTCTCTTTATCTTTCTAGTAGTGGTTTCTTTCATCCTCTGATTCAGGATGGTGACTTTCTCTATCTTCTTGTAAGAAGGCAGGGTTGCATTTACCCTTTTCACATGCTCTCTTATATCTGTCTCTTTATCATCTTCACTATAGTTTCTGTAATACTCAGGAGACGGGAAGATAACTGCTTCTATCTTCTCAGAAGGGTCGGAGCGGTCTTCCATGTAGCCCCGAATCATTATCTGTTCAATAGCGCTGTCTGTCTGAAAGTGGTCTTCTATCTCTTCCGGGTAAACATTCTTACCACCAGAGGTAACAATTATGTTCTTGGCTCTTCCACAGATAAAGAAGTAGCCTTCATCATCCACTCTTCCCAGATCTCCTGTCCTGAGGTATCCATTCTCATCAAACAGCTCTTCCGTATGCTCCTTGTCCCCATAGTACCCAACAGTTACATTCGGACCCTTTACTCTTATCTCTCCAACTCCATGCTCATCCGGGTCGGAAATGATTACATCCATGCCCTTAAGAGCTCTTCCTATGGAGGCTGGTTTAAAGTGGTCTTTTGGGTTGAGAGTAACAACGGGAGAACATTCAGTTAAACCATAGCCCTGCAAGAAATCCAGTCCCATCTGGTTGTACTTCTGAGACACCTTTGGAGCCAAAGGGCCAGCTCCGCAGATAAGCAGGTTGTTGTAATCAAGACCAAGCTGGGAGAGAACTTTCTTTCTAAAGAAGCCTCTGAAGGGGGCAAAGCCAAAGTGCTCTTTCATAAAACCGTTAACACTCATCATTATATGTAGGCTCCTGTTTGCAACAGCCCCCTTCTTTTCCATACCTTTTTCTATCCCGGAGAGCATTTTGTTGTACAACAGTGGTATTCCCATAAAAATGGTCACGTGTCCGTTCTTCAGGTCTTTGAGAATATGACTCAGGATTACTCCATGTCCAAAGAGACACTCTGCTCCATGCTTTATGGCTTCCAACAGAACCGTAGTGCAGCAGTAGCTGTGGTGCAGCGGGAGCAGGGCGTAGAAAGTGTCTTTTTCAGTGCAACCCATGCCATCGGCAACTAAATACGTATCTGATACAATGTTTCTATTAGTAAGCATGACTGCCTTCTCGTTTCCAGTGGTGCCACTTGTGAAAAGAAGGGCAGCCAGATCTTCATCTGAAGAGTGAACATAATCATAAACGGTAGAAGGCTTGGCTTCTGAAATGGATCTGATTTCATCAGATTTTCCCTGCAGGGCCATCATGCCCTTTAGGGTATTAAAATCAAAGCCACAGTTGCCAATTTTCTCAATCACGTCTGTATCTGCAAGAATATAGGAGCACCCGGCAAAGGAAGAGAGCTTAATGCAATTCTCAATTTCCATCTGGTTGTCAATAGGTACAACCACGGCTCCACAATAATTAACAGCCAAGTAGCCAACCGCCCACTGTATGGAGTTCTTTCCATTCAGGAGTACTCTGTCTCCTTTCTTAACTCCATCTTCAATCATTAAAGAGGCCACCCTCTGAACAAGAGAGTAAGCTTCTTCAAATGTGTAGCTGATTCTATCTGGATTATAAACAGTTAAACAGGGCCTTTTGGGAAAACGTGAAAGACTAATATTAAACATCTCGGTTATAGTGGGCCACTCTCCATCAAAAAAACGGCCCTTATATGGAACAAGCTCATGCCATGTATTATTCATCTGTTGATTCCTTTGAAATAAGTATAGTCAAAATTTCCCAATAGAAAAGTAAATTGAGGTTTTTAAAGAAGTTAATTTATAGTAAATATTCACTATTGTTCAAAACAACATAATAAATGATAAGTAAATAACAATTTGTGTTAAAGCCGCGTTTACGTATCTTCTGAGAGCATCTACCTTAACGGTACTGCATTGGATCTGGATTATACAGATGTTGGTGCATACTCTACAAATCTTGGATTTGATAACCCGTCCTTTATTAGAACAAACCCAGGTGGGGCAGTAGATAGTAGCAAAGTGAACGTTCTGGAATACAGGTAATAAATAGAAAACCCTTGCAACTGAAGTGTTACAAGGGTTTTTTCTACGAGATCTACGGGGCTCGAACCCGTGGCCTCCACCGTGACAGGGTGGCGTGATAACCAGCTTCACCAAGATCCCTTTCTTAATGCAGTTATGAAATTACAGTATCTGTTGGTTTTTGTCAACACGTCTGTTAGAATTCTCATAAAAACTGGAGAAAGCTATGAACTTACAGCAATCAATAATGATCTTTTTTAACAGTATCTACACCCCAGTGTTGGATAGGATTTTTTCATTAATCAGCTACCTGGGATTGGGAACTGTGCATATTGTTTTCCTTCTATTCATTTTCTGGTGCATGGATAAAAAGAAGGGTTTTACTGTATGTATGACACTGTTATCAGTAAATTCATTGAATAACATTGTCAAGGCTATTGTTCGTGCTCCAAGACCTTGGCATGTCCTTGAAGAGTTGGGTGGGCAAAGAGATGTTAACGCCACCGGTTATTCTTTCCCAAGTGGACACACAGCCGGTGCCACTGCCACCTTTGGCTCTCTTGCATACGTCTTTAAAAAGAGATGGTTGTCTATTCTCTGTGCTTGTATCATAGCCCTCGTTGGCTTCTCTCGTCTTTACCTCTGTGTTCACTGGCCAATTGATGTAGCTGGAGGCTTACTTGTCGGATTTTTAGGAGTTTTTGTCTTAAGTGATATTTTTATGAAATTATTTGATGATAAAGAACTCGGAACCAAAGTGTTCTTGATTATGGGGGTGCTGTGCGCAATTGGAGGAGCTGTAACTGGGCTTATGCTTAATAGTGGTAAGTACGAAGAAATACTTCTAAGTGATCTTTCTAAGGCTCTTGCTGTAAACGGTGGTCTGGCACTTGGATATGTTCTTGAAGTAAACACAACTAACTTCCAAATTGAAGAAGGGCACTGGGGAAGAAAGATTATCAGATTTCTTCTTGGCCTTGTCGGGGTGCTTGTTTTACTACCTCTTTCAAAGATTGTTCTTAAGAATGTTGGGCTGTACAGTCCGTTATTTGCACAGTTGAGGTACTTCCTAACAGCTATCTGGTGTGCTGCAATCTGGCCAATTCTGGGAAAGCGTCTAAAGCTATTTGTCTGATTTGTGAGCTATTATTGCTCCAGATTTAACAAAGATCTTCTCAAATCTTGCTACTTCACTCTCAGTCATTGAGGCTCTGGAAATGTGGTCTCTAAGAAACTCCCTAGTGTAGGTTTTTTCATCGGGGCTCTTGAAGTATCCAAAACTGTCAAGGGCCTCAATGCACTTATCTGAGGCTTGAGCAGCTCTCTCTAGTCCTACTGAGTGTGCCTGGTTTGGATACTTCTTTAGCTTTTGATAGAGTTCATAACAGATTATCTGGACAGCTTGAGATAGGTTTAAAGATGGAAAGAGCGGGCTGGTTGGGATAGTGACAGCGCGGGAGCATTCATGAACCTGCTCGTCAGATAATCCATAGGCTTCACAACCAAAAACAATTGCAATTCTTCCCTCTCCTGTAGAGTTGATTATCTGAACCAGTTCTTCCGGAAGAATGAAGCTTGTCTTTCTGTCTTTGCCGTGGCGTCTTGTGGTTGCAAATGACATGACAGTTCCGTTAAGAGCTTCCCCAAGGGTCTTAAACTCCTTTCTGTTTTCATAAACATCAAAGGCGTGGAGGGCAAGAGTTTTGACTCTGTTCTCATCGTATGTTTGGTCCGTGACCAAGCTCAGATGGGTTATTCCCATGGCCTTCATGGCTCTGCAGGCACTACCTATATTTGCTCCGTCCTGTGTTTCAACAAGGACTATTTCTATCCTATCAAGATTCGTATCCATGGAAGTGATTATAACAGAATATTGCTATCGCGTCTCAACTGGTATAATATTCTTCCATGGATAAAAAATACCTCAAGCAGATAAGGAATCTTCTCATTGTTCTTGCAGTATTTGTCATAGCTGCAGCTTTAAAACTGACAGGGACTGTATCAGTGAAGATAGTTCTAGCAGTCTTCCTGTTTTTCATGATTTTTCCTGTGGCAACTGCACTAGAGAAAGCGGGTATTCCAGCTTTTTTTGCTACACTGTTTGCGGCGCTATTGATTCTTGTTGTTCTTGCTGCAGCCCTTTGGTTAATTTTCTATACAGTAAATGTTCTTGTTAAGACGCTACCTAATTATTATTCGCGTATCAGTGAACTTGAAGATTTAATAGTGGGGTTAGCATCAAAGTGGGTTGAGATTCCTGATGATTATTCTTTGTTTGACAGTCTTGGAATTGACTGGTTGGGTGGAGTTCTCATGCCAGCCCTGAGGTCCCTTTCTTCTTCTGCAATCAGTATTGTCGGAGATGTGTCAGTTACCTTCCTTCTCACAGTTTTCCTTCTTGTTGAGAGAAACACAATCATTTCAAAGATTATTCAGATAAGCAGACCAGACAAGCAGACTAAGGTTGCTGCTGTACTTGATAGAATAGTAAAGCAGGTCTCAAAGTATCTGGGACTCAAGATTCTTATTAGTGCGGGAACAGGAGTACTTTTCTACGTTACTGCTGTTATTGCCAAGCTTGATTTTGCCGTTATCTGGGCTGTTCTTGCCTTTGTATTAAACTTCATTCCAACCTTTGGAAGTATAATCATTTCTGTTTTGGTCATCTTCATGTCCATACTTCAGTACGCTCCGAACTGGACACCTGTTCTCATTACTGCAATTGGAGCTGTAGGAACTCAGATGATTCTTGGAAACATAATTGATCCACGTCTACAGGGGAACAACATGAACCTAAGTCCGTTCATTATTCTTGTTTCTCTTTCAATCTTCGGATACATCTGGGGAGTGGTAGGTATGTTCCTTGCAGTTCCTCTTTTAAGTATTCTTGAGATTATTTTTGCAAACATGGAGTCTTGTAAGGGAATTGCTATTTTGCTTTCAAGCGGATCCTCGTTTAAGAAACGGTTTAAGGCATCTAAGAGTGAAAAGAGAGAAGCAGAAGAGCCGACTCTTTTCTCAGATGTGTTCATGCCTGGTGAAGATTCTTACCCGAAAAAGTAAAAAATTTCTTTTTCCAGTTTTTCTCTTTAATTACTGTTGCTGTATAAAGTAACAGATTTCATGCTTTCAAACTCTCTGTTTTTTTTGCTTTTTTAGGCTTCTTTTTGCTTGACGATTGACTTGTTATGACGCATATTCACTCTAAAGTATGTGATTGTCTGGAGGCTGCCTATGAGTTATGACATGACACCTTTTGAAAAGGAAATGGAGCAGAAGCTCGTTGAAATGCAGGCTGTCATCAAAAGTAAGATCAACAAGACGGATAATGATTTCCGAGACGTTGTTGGTGCCATGGGAATCAAGGACAGTATTGACCTTGCAACGGATGATATGGCAACAAAGAAAATGGAAGCTGTAAGTCAGATTGATGCAAACAGACTTAAAGCTGTCGAACAGGCACTTAGCCGTGTACGTAATGGTAAGTATGGCTACTGTGCAAAATGCGGTAAGAAGATCCCCGAGGAAAGGCTCAGGGCTGTGCCGTATGCTCTTCTGTGCATGAGTTGTAAAACAGAGGACGAAAGAAATAAAAACAGACGTTGAAAATTCAGAAGCTGCCGTGTTGAAAAAGCATGGCAGTTTTTCTTTTATATGATATCTTTAATCCAAGGAGCTCTCACTTGCACATTCTTATTCTTTCAAATCTTATGTCCTACACTTGGAACTTCCGCAAGGAAATAATAGATGCCTTTATTTCCCGTGGAGATAGTGTAACTTTAGTTTGTGAGAATGATGATAAGACAAAGAAAACAGAGCTTGAGAAAATTTGCCACTTTATAGAAGTTCCGTTCAACGGCAAGGGTAAGAACCCAGCCGAGGAGCTGAAGCTGGTTAAAACCTACTTCAAGATTATCAAAAATGAAAAACCGGATTATATACTCACCTTTACCATAAAGATGAACCTATATGGAGGCCTTTGTGCCAAAGCTTTGAAAAAGCCTTGGATTCCCATGATTACCGGGCTTGGGGAGCTTGAGAAAGAGGGGAAGCTGCGCACAGTGCTGCTGACTCTTCACAGAGTGGTCATGCCTCATGCTTTATGTGTATTCTTTCAAAATGAGCAAAACCTTGAGTTTTTCAAGAACAACGGGATTAGGGTTGGAAACAGCAGGGTTTTACCAGGATCGGGTATAAACCTTTCAAAGTATACCTTGTGCACATACCCGGAGGGCGAGCAGACCCGTTTTACCTTCATTGGACGCCTAACTGAGGCCAAGGGAATACAGCAGTTTCTTGAGGCTGCTGAGCGCCTTTCCAGTGCCTCAGTTGCCTTCTCGGCTGCCGGCAAATGTGATGATGAGTTTTCTCCTCTGGTTAAGCGTCTGATGAAAGAGGGTAAGCTTGATTATCTGGGAATGGTCAGTGACAGCAGAGATCTACTTTCCAAGACAAGTTGTCTGGTTCTGCCCACCTATCACCCGGAAGGCATGAGCAATGTCCTCCTCGAGGCCTGTGCCACCGGCCGCCCAGTTATCTGTACCGACCGTACAGGAACAAGGGAGATTGTTAAAAACGGTGTTAACGGCATCTACTGCCGTGAGAAAGATACTGATAATCTTTGCTCGGTGATCTCAGACTTTCTTAAGCTCAGCAACGAAGAGAGAGCAAGAATGGGACTTGAAGGCAGAAGGATAGTTGAACAAAGCTTTGACAGAGAAATAGTTGTAGAGGCCTATCTTTCTGAAGTCTCCACTAGATAAAGTAGTTTTAGACCTTTTCTCCCACTCCTTTTAGTGGTATGATACAGTTTGGAGATTTTATGAAAAGGTTTTTTGTATTTGTTTTGATTATCTTTGCAGTCTGTTCTTCTGCTTTTGCTGCCAAATATCTGTCAGTTCCTGTTGATGATTCAAGCTACAGAATAATTGAAAATGCTTCATACAGAGGCATAGTGGACCTTCCATCCACCATTAAACCGTACACATACACTCAAATTAAAGACCTTCTCAATCAGATAAGAGTCTCTGATCAGATTTCAGAAAATGAAAAAGAAGTAGTGGAAGCTTCTCTTGAAGACCTGTCCTCTAGATACGGAGAGAGCTCTACTTCTTCTTTCAAAGACATATTTCAAAACGGATACTACAAGTATGAGAAGGGTAGTTCAAATCTATTTGCAGGCGTTACATTTGAATCAAAGGATAGAGTTGGATACAAAGTAGGGGAAGGAAAGGTTCTGGATTCAAGAAACATCCTCTCCGTCTACCTCAAAGGTGACTTGTTTGATGCTGTTTCTGTAAACGCAAATGTCGGCCTGGAGGTTATGAAGGTCAACACAGAAGCCTACCTCTTCCATGACACTCCGTTCTACGCTAGAGGAAACTACTGGGAAGTTCCGAGAGAAGATGCGTGGATTATCAGTTCTGACAGTGGAATTCTTTACGGCGTTGGCGCTTATCCAGAGCTTTCAACAACACTACTGGACGGAAAGCTGAATATCAGATTTGGAACAGTTTCCAGAAACTGGGGCCCATCTGATAACAACCTAGACCTCTCATCTTCTACAACTCCTATCTCCGCCTTTGAAATTAGTGTTCAGCCCTTTACTTGGTTTAGGTACTCGGTTCTTCATGGTTCACTTGCTTCTCTTATGATGAAAACCTATGGAGGAATTAATTGGGCAGATGATGATGAGTACCAGATAGCCGAGTATGATAACAACTTCAGCATTCATAGAATTGATCTCACATTTGGAAAGCTGAATATCGGTTTTTATGAGAGCAACGTCTGGAGAAAGCGTTTTGAGCTAAGCTATCTTGCCCCATTCGGAATAATAGAACTACTGCAGAATGAGACCGGAAACTACGACAACATGATCTTCGGAGGAGATATCTCTTACACTCTCACAGAATTCGGGAAAGTGTACTTTGCTGCTTCCGTAGATGAGATCAGTTCCCTGAATATAAAGCATTTTCTCTCAGACCCAAGACATATTTTCGCTTTCCAGGGCGGAATAGTTGTGGATGGAAAACTTGGAAGCTTCAGTACTCTGGAATTCCAAGCTACCTATATTCCTCCTTTCTACGGAGCTCACTATACAATTACTTCAGATGTGAACCCGTGGGGCACCACCTCTTATGAAACAAGCTTTGTCAGTGGTGGAAAGAATATATTCTATCCGCTTGATCCGGATTCACTGGAGCTTAAGATTGCTTATGATGTAGCACTTAATAAGAATATAGACCTCTCAGTAGTCATCAGAGACCAGATGAGAAGTGCCCAGTATGCTGTGAATGAGGAGACCGGTACAGATATCTTCACAACTCTTGCGTACAACCATGCTGGTGATTATGAGTACAAGAATCTGTTCAAGAACATCTGGAAAAACACTCTTGTGGTAGATGTGGAGACGGAGTTTAAGTTCTCTTCACTTCCTGTAAAACTTACTATCGGCCTGACCGGGATGGTTACATGGACAAGAGATTATTCTATTGATTTACACACAGACGGAGAGACAAGGTTCAATGGTGGCAAGTATACTCTTGGAAATGTAGAGTATGGCTCATGGGACGCTCCTGAGATAACAGCTATGGCAAATATCGGTGTAAAGGTGTATCTTTGACGTATGGCAGCTAAAAGAACTGTTGCCGACCGCTTCGGCAGATTTCAATTTGCATCCCGTTTAATTTCTGACTCGCTGATGGCGCTTCTGGCATGGTTCTTGTCTTACTACATCAGATTCTTTGTTTTGCTTGATGGACAAGGGGATCAGGCATCAACTCTGTTCTTTTCAGCTCTTTCACTCTTGGCCTTGGTTTCTACCATCTTTTTTAACTACGCTAATAAGCTATATGAAACAAATATGACAAGCCACTGGAGAAAGGAGACAGGAGCTCTGATCAAGACCAGTATTGAGCTGTTTGTTGTTTTTGTCATTTTTTATTACTTTTTCTTTAATTTGAAAATCAGCCGTATACACATTGTTCTCTTCACTGGTATGGCTTTTTGCTTTCTGGTGCTTGGCAGATACGTGTGTAACAAGATTTTTGCTTCAAAGATAAAGGCCGGCAAGTTCAAGGCAAACGTGCTTATTGTGGGCAATGGCAGCAGTCTAAACGCCTACTACAAGGCTACTCTTACAGCTTCTGAGACTGGAAGACTTAGGGTTGTGGCTCAGTATGCTGGTGGTTGCATAGAGGGTGTTGAGACCATAGAGGCTGCTACTTTGGCTGAGGCTGTTGAGAAGTCAAATGCTGAGGTAGTTGTAATAGATTTTAACGATGAGACTCCTGAGGTAAGGGAAGAGATCAGAAAACAGGCGCTGGAACTGTACGAGCAGACAGTTTATTTCCTTCCGGATTTGCCTCATGCCTATGTTGGAACAACCATTTCAGACTTCCACTACATTCCTATGCTGGAAGTAAACTGTCACAGTTTTACCTTTGGTAAGAGATTTATTAAGAGGACATTTGATATTCTTGCTTCTTTGATTGGAATAATCCTTCTCTCTCCTTTGTTCGTTATTATTGCTATTCTCATAAAGCTTACTTCCAAAGGTCCAATTCTGTTTAAACAGGTTCGTGTCACTCGGGACGGAGAGCTGTTTAAGATGCTTAAATTCCGCTCCATGAGAATAGATATGCCCGAGCAGGGTGGAGCCCACTGGACGGAGGAAGATGACCCGAGAATCACAAAGCTTGGAAGGCTCTTGAGGAAAACAAGTTTGGATGAAATACCGCAGTTCTTCAATGTTCTTGCCGGAAGCATGAGCCTAATTGGACCAAGGCCTGAGAGACCAGAGCTTGTGGATCAGTTTGCTAAAGAAATCCCTGGCTACAACATGAGACACAGAGTTAAGGCCGGTATTTCCGGTTGGGCACAGGTAAACGGATTTAGAGGAAACACCTCTCTTGAAAAGAGAATTGACTTTGATCTTTACTATATTCGTAACTGGACTCCACTTTTTGATTTGAGGATTGTTGTTCTCACTTTTGTTAAGGGATTTGTAAATAAGAATGCATATTAAAAAAACCACAGTACTTCTACTTGTTCTGTTCTTTGCCGTTTTCCCGGCTTTTTGCCTCTCTTCTCTCAGAGATGTTCTTCCTGAACTCACAGATGCCCAGATACAGAGTCTTCTGGAAGGCGGGACCATAGAAGCCTACACTGTTGGAGGGGAGAAGACTTCAGTCCTTGCTCCAACTGGCTCCATAGCTTACAACATGGCTTTTGATACAGAGAGTTTGGACTATGCATTCTCTGAAGCCCTTGTTTCTTTTGTACCTTACAATGACAGGTATAAGAGCATGAGCAGAGATGAATCCTACCTTGAAGTTTTCAACACCATGCAAAAGATATCTACTTTGGTAGGAATAACTTACAGATCTCACAGCTCTGGTGGTGCGCAGGAAGTTCTCTTTAGTGAAGCTTCCATGCTCTCATCTTCAAACAAGAAAGATAAGATAGCCGACCCTGTCTATACCAGTGTTTCCCAAAGGTCTTCTGCATATGCCTACCTCAAGGACTCCAGGTTTGGCGGTAACGTGTACAAGGTTGAGTACTACGCCTACGGAGATGAGATTTTTCTTGAAATAACAAACACAAAAGCCATGAAGTACATGGGTTTCTCCTGTGTCTCAGCAGGAGCTCTGCACATGTATGTGGACGCTTATCTGACAGAAGAAGGAATCTTGGTTTACGGTCTGGCGGTTGTTTACAACCAGAAACCATCAGTAAATGTTCTTGTAACGACTGTAGACCTTCCAACTGCATTTATGAAGAGAATAACTTCTCTTAGAAACTGGTTTGTTCAGGCTGTTATCTGATAATTACGCTCCCGTCATAATCTAAATCAATAGTTGGATTACACCTTCTAACTTTGTGTGTTTTTACAAACTCGCTTAGGCTTATTTTGTCTAGCAGAGACAGGTCATCTGGAGTGTAGGACAGTTCCAGTGTAACAGCGTCCCCGCAGTCTCTTACGTAGCACAGACCCTGATGTAGCTCCATGAAGCTTTTTATGGCCGGAATGAGTTTGTTGTTGCTGGTTTTCTCAAAGAGGGAAGTGACAAAGTCATCCTGGAGGATCCAAATATCTTCTTCCTCGCTTCTTCCTGTCTGCCTCATCCATTTTAAGAAGAGGGAAAAGAGGTTGCATGCACTTATATTCAGCGTCTCCAGTATGCAGTGAATCCACATATCAGCCTGGCCCTTTGTGTAGAAAAGATTCATGGCTTCAGCCAGCTCTTTGGCTGATTCTATATCTTCCTTGCTGAAAGTAGGGGAACTAATCAGATTACGGAAAATACTTTCATCTGTGACAAGCCTAAGCTCTTGCTGTCTTTCGTTTAGCTCCGTACCTGGGAGGAGGGAGAGAACAAAGCAGTCAATATTGCTCGGCTGGAGCGAGACAGCAAAGTCAATTGTGGAGCGGAACGTTTTAAGAGTATCTTCGGGCAGGCCAATTATGATATCAAGCCCGAAGGCCACACCTTCTTTGGAGAGGAGGTTCAGGTTCTTCTTAAAAAGATTTCTGTCAAAAGTGCGGTTAATGGCTTTCAGAACCTTCTCATCAGAGCTCTGGAGGCCTATCTGTACAGAGCAGTTAAGGCGGGAGAGGAGGGTGGCCAGCTCCTGATCAATCAGCTCAGCCCTTATCTCAAAAGTGAAGTGAATCTCTGGTGGGGCGTTTTCAATGAGAAAGCCAAGTATTTCCTTAGCTCTCTTCATATCAAGATTGAAAGTCGGGTCCAGAACAAAAATTCTTCTAATATCAAACTTCAGAAGATAGAAAAACTCTTCCTTTATTCTATGAAGCGGGAAGTTCCTGACTCTCCTGTTGCCTCTGCTTTCAAAACAGAAGGCGCAGGTATAGGGGCAACCTCGGGTCATTTCCCACAAAACTGAGTCTGTCTGTCTTAACTGGTTGTCCGCCTGGCCTGTGAGAAAAACGCTTTCAAGAGTATTTAAATCAGGAAGTTCTGACTGAACTGCCTGCTTTATTGTCTCTCCGTTAAAAGCTCTCTCTAGAAGTTTTACTGTAGTTATCTCGCCTTCTCCGAGAACTGCAAAACTCAGGTACTCAGGAAAGTCCGTTTTAAACACAGAGGCCTGAGGGCCACCGGCAAAGATGATTATGTTTTCATCAAGAGCGTGGAGAGTTTTTGCAAAACTCTTAAACCATTCATAGTTCCAAATGTAGACGGAAAGCCCAACAGCTGAAGGGGAGCGGGAAGCGCAGAGTTTAGCCTGCTCCTCAGCGTTGTATGAGACGTAGTTTTCATACACAGCAGCTTTTACTGAATGGTTAGAGAATTTGTGTGTGTTAATTGCTGTTTTTATGCAAAGAGCTCCCAGGGGGAAGCTCATGGTGCTGTTTTCAGCTGCACATGAATGTATTTCAACTACTTTCATAAGTTAGAGTTTCTCACATTGGCAGTTTTTGTGCAATTGTGTAAAATCAGAGCATGGCTGTCAGAATAATTTGTTGTGATATTGACGGAACTCTTGTTACGGATGACAAGAGAATTACAGAAGAAAACAGGCTCTGGATTAAAAAGGCTGTAGAAGAGAAGGGCGTTAAGTTTGTCCTTGTCTCCGGGCGTCTTCTTCCTGCTATCAGAATGGTCTACGAAGAGCTGGGTATTTCAGGCCCAGTCTCAGGCTTCAACGGTTGTGCTCTTTATGATGAAAATGATCAGGTGGTACTTGAGCACAGAATGAGCGAAGAGAACCTCAGAACCATAATAAATGTGGGCAGAAAGTGCTCAATGGATCTCATCCTCTTTGACGGCTCTTCTTGGTGCATGGATAAGAGGGAAGGCTTTACCTACACACAGAAGAGAGAACTCTACAGAAGAGAGTGTGAAATAGTGGACTTTGATGAATTCTGTGGAACCCGACAGGCAAACAAGGTTGTGACCATGGCCGAGAACAGAAAGGATCTTTACAGGTTCATAGACGCCCTCTATGAGGCAGGATTGAATGAGGATAGGGTTTCTTTTTACCTCAGCACCAATTTTCTGGAGATAATGGAGGGTGGTTTCTCAAAAGGCACTTCCGTGAAGGATCTGAGCGAGTACTACCACGTTCCACTTTCAGATATCATGGCCATAGGAGATGATTACAACGACATAGACATGCTTGAGATAGCAGGAGTATCGGTTGCAGTTGCAAATGCTGTACCTGAGGCTCTAGCGGCTGCCAAGTACACCACTGCTTCTAATAATGACAGCGGAGTTGCAAAAGCAATTGCCAAGTTTGTCTTTGGTCTTTATAATTGATTCTTGCAGTTTCGGGCGCTTAACTCAGCGGGAGAGTGCTACCTTCACACGGTAGAAGTCGCCAGTTCAATCCTGGCAGCGCCTATATGAGTTTTTCAACGGATTTGGTTAATCTTACCCAGCTCTTCAGCAAGGACTGTTCAGAGCTTACTCTTTCTTTTGATGGCTATATCTACAATCCTTTAGATTACGCGTGGGAAAACCATAAGTTCTACCTTGAAAACTACGTTAAAGATTCAGCTTCAGTTCTGTTTCTCGGCATGAACCCAGGCCCGTTTGGGATGATGCAGAACGGGATTCCCTTTGGAGAAGTTGAGACCGTAAAAACCTACCTCAAGTGCACTCAAAAGATTGGAAGGCCAGAGAAAGAACACCCGGCCCGCCCAGTTCTTGGCCTCTCCTGCCCAAAAAGTGAAGTAAGCGGGAAAAGGTTTTGGGGCCTGATAAAAAGTTCTTACCCGGTGGCTACCGACTTTGCAGAGAAGTACTGCGTTTTCAACTACTGCCCACTTGGCTTTCTTCTGCCAACGCCCACATCCAGAAACGCAACCCCTGATCATTTGCCCGCAGAGGAGAGAAAGCTCCTTGAGGCCCTCTGTGACAGGTATCTTGAGTGCGTCATAGACTTAATCAAGCCCGACTACCTGATTGGGGTGGGTAAGTACGCTGAAAAAAGAATCCTCTCAAACCCTGCGGCCAAAGGAAAAGTGGTCTCCTCAATTATCCACCCAAGCCCCGGTAACCCGCAGGCTAATAATCACTGGCAGGAGAATACAGAAGAAAAACTTAGGAGCCTAAATATATGGAACTGACAGTCAAAGCCTACCCTAAGGTCAATGTCGGTCTCTATGTCGGTAATAAGAGGCCCGATGGCTTTCATGAAATCTCTTCCCTCTTTCACCTGGTTAAAACCATGAGTGACACTCTCACTGTCTCTGCCTCTCCTTCCTCTTCCACTACCATTAGAGTAACAGGCCTGGAAGAGTATGTTGAAGAAAGGGAAGCCACTGTCTACAAAGCAGCTGAGGTGTTTCTTGAACACTGTAAGAAAACAGCGGGTATCTCCATCTCTGTTGAAAAACATATTCCGGTAAAAGCAGGGCTAGGGAGCGGTTCATCAGACGCTGCTTCCACGCTTCTGGCGCTGAACAGGCTTTTTGAAACAGATCTATCTGTCTCTTCTCTATCTGAATTAGCACAAAAAGTTGGAAGTGATGTTCCCTTTTTTATCTACAACTGTCCCTTGGCCTACGTCACTGGCCGAGGAGAGATAGTTAAGCCATTAAAAGAGAGAGAAGACATACGGTTTGAGATAAAGGTTCCTCAGGGTAGTGGAATTAGTACAGCCTATGCATACTCAGTTTTAGATAGCAGAACTACCATTTTTCCTCTGCCTTCGTGCGAAGAGCTGTACAAGATGTATCTTGGCCCAATTACAGAGTGGAAGTTCAGAAACGACTTTGAGATAATCAACCAAATGGAAGGCACTGAAAACGGTGTTTTCCTTAGCGGAAGTGGTAGCGCCAGATACACGGTACACGTTGACTAAAACGGGCAGGTAACTTACTATTACTCACAGTTTTGGGGAATGGTCCAACGGTTAAGACATCGGGTTTTGGCTCCGACGATGGTAGTTCGACTCTACCTTCCCCAGAATTTTTTTTTTGCACTAAGACCATAAAAATCTTGAAGAAATGTCGTAAATCGGGTTTTAAAATCTTGAAGAAATGCAATGACGATAAGCTAATCTTTGATTTGATAGATTCTAAAACAGTATTACCTTCTTATAATTCTACAGATCCTCGTGTAAGCATCGCTTTGTCAAAGGATCTGGATAGCTACAAACTGTATCTGGCTGATACAGGCCTGTTCATAAATAAAATTCTTTCTGTTGTTGTAGGCGGAAACCCACTGCCTTTGGGCGGTGGGAGGAGCCTTGTAAATTCGTAGCCATCAACCTTATCGAATCCT
>CAJOOY010000042.1 GCA_905236385.1 uncultured Spirochaetia bacterium | reverse complement strand
GTCTTTCCGCTTCCGACATCTCCCTGCAGAAGGCGGTTCATGCTCTTCTCCTGAGACATATCTTTTCTTATCTCCGAGAGCACCTTTTCCTGGTCCTCAGTAAGCGTAAACGGCAGGGTCTTTATCAGCTCTTTTTCCTTGCTGTAAATCTGTGGCACAACCTGGCGCCTCTGGTTCAGCGCATCTGGGCCCACAGAGCGCCTCATAGCAAGCATTTGCATGTAGAAAATCTCGGAGAACCCGAGACTCCTCAGGGCCTGCCTTATATCCTCGGCACTCTTTGGCGAGTGCAATGCCCTATACGCCCTATCCGTAGAAACCAGTTTATATTTTTCATAAAGCCTCTGAGGCAGATCATTCTCAATACCCGGAATCTCTGAAAGAGCTAGACTTATGTGCTTTCTGATCATCTTCTGCGTCAGCATACCACTAAGTGGATAGATGGGGTTTAGGCCTCCAGAGATGGAGGACTCTGCGTTTTCACTAATTGAAAAAGTATCTGGAAGCGGAGTTAACTCAAATTTTGAAAACTGTGGGGCGTGAGAGAACTCCGGAAGCTGGAAGGCGTATAGCTTGTAAAAGCCACCTGTGATTATGGTTTTATCCAGGTACGGCCTGTTAAACCCCAGCAGCTCTCCTCTCACCCCGCTAAGAGTGTCCTTAACTATAACTTTTACGTTTTTTAGGCCCTTACCGAAAAAGCTCTTGGACTGAACAGTCACTATGGTGTTTGTCCACGGCCCCTCTGGCACCTGGCTTCCTATGCAGACCCTGCTGGTTCTGTCTTCATACCCACGGGGCCTAAGATTAATCAGGTCATAGAAACTCTCAACTCCTAAAGCCAGGTAGGAGAGAAGAGTCTTCTTGCCGTTTCCGGCCACCTTGGAGATGGGGATACTTCTTAGATCATTCAGCGTAGACATAATGAACAGCCGTACAGCTTTCCAGCTCCTCAAACAGGGCCTGAGATGCATCTACACAGTACCTGGCGTCTGCCTTTATCTTTCTTGGCCGAGAGGTGTAGTTTCCTTCCTCATCCGGAGCCTTATAGAGGTGGAACTCCAGAGCAGCAGAACCTGGGTGCTTTTTACAGATGTTTCTCAGATCTATTACTGCGTTTCTACTGCCCTCACTCTCATCCAGGCCTATGTATGTAGCCACCGGCTTGGAAGGCTTCATAGAAGACGGGTCAGCAATCAAAGCATCACACGAGAAGCTCTTTCTTCCGTTGTACTCTCTAAAGCTTCCTCTGAATCCAAAGACCCTGCCTTTCTCAATAACAGCCTCATAGAGTGCCCACTGCTTCGGGAAGAATGTTATCTCAAGGTGTCCGTTGTAGTCCTCTATATTTACATACCCCATGTGTGAACCACTCTTAGTAGTCAGGCTCTTGAAGTCTGTAATCATACCAATCAGGTCATACTTTATGTTTTCTTTAATACGCTCAGGCTTAGAGAGGTCCAGTCTGACGCACTCCTTCCAGTTACTCTTGTAAATATCCAGAGGGTGCCCGCTTAGATAGAGACCCAGGTAGTTTTTCTCAAGCTCCAGCTTCTGCAAGAAGTCATAATCATTAACGCCTCTCATCTTGAAGCTGGACATGGCCTGTTCATCTGTTCCAAAGAGGAAGTTCTGCCCGATAGAGGCGCTCTCTCTGTCTTCCTTAACTGAAGCTATAGCCTCCGCATAGTTAGCCATGAGGGTTGGCCTGTTGTAGCCGAAGCTGTCAAAAGCCCCGCTCTGAATCAGGCCTTCCATGGTTGAATTGCCCAGAACTCTGTTATCTGAACGGCGTACAAAGTCCAGGAAGTCCTTATATGGGCCGTTTGCACTACGCTCCTGCAAGATAAGATCTACAGTAGCGGCTCCCATGCCCTTTATACCGGCCAGGCCGTAGACAATATCCTTCCCGTCTACAGTAAAGAACATTTCTGACTTATTTACATCCGGGCTGAGAATGTTTATACCTTCTCCCTTAACATAGTCCAGATACTCCTTGAACTTGTCTCCGCTGGAGATTTCATTTGTCAGGTTGGCTGCGTAGAACTCTGAAGGATAGTGGCACTTGAGGTAGGCTGTTCTGTAGCTTAAGACTGTGTAACAGACGCTGTGGCTCTTGTTGAAGCCGTAACCGGCAAACGGGGCAAGCATATCAAAAATATCCTTAGCTTCCTTTTCAGTGTGCCCGTTCTTTACAGCTCCTTCTATGAATTTCTTCTCCTGTTCCGGCAGAAGATTCTTCTTTTTCTTACCCATTATCTTTCTAAGAATATCTGCCTGTCCGAGTGTGAAACCTGCGTATATCTGGGCCACCTTCATAACCTGTTCTTGGTAGACAATAACGCCGTAGGTTGGCTCTAGTAGCTCTTTCAGTGACGGATCCGGGTATACTATTGGCTGAACTCCATGCTTGGAGTCAATGTACTTGGGGATGAACTGCATGGGGCCCGGTCTGTAGAGACTGGTCATGGCGTCAAGCTCTTCAAATCTTTCAGGGGCCAGAAGCTTAAGATTCTTCTGCATACCCGGACTTTCAAACTGGAAGACCATGGTGCTCTTTCCCTGGCTCATCATTTCAAAAGTGGCTTTATCATTCTCAGGAATCTTCTCTATATCAAACTCAGGCTCCCTCTTTCTTATCATGTTCTGTGTGTTTCTGATAAGTGTGAGTGTCTTAAGTCCCAAAAAGTCCATCTTAACCAGACCACACTCTTCAAGATAGGTCATGGTGTACTGTGTGGAAATGGCTCCAGTCTTCTGGTCCATACACAGCGGCACGTAGTCCTTCAGCGGTGTTCTTCCTATAACAACTCCGCAGGCGTGAGTGCTTACGTGGCGTGAGAGGTTCTCAAGCCTGATTGAGGCGTCAAAAAGCTCCTCATACACCCCTCCTCTGTCCCTGTAGGCCTTCAGCTCCGGTATGTGCTCCAGAGCCAAAGGAAGAGAGACCTTCTTTGTGTCTTCTCCAATCTGGATTACATCCGGTATGAGCTTAGTTATCTGGTTTGACTCTTCAAACGGTATATCCAGAACCCTGGCCACATCCTTTACTACAGCCTTGGCCTTAAGAGTTCCGAAGGTCGCTATCTGGCCAACTCTGTCTTTTCCGTACTTTTCGGTTACGTAATTAATTACGTCCTGCCTGCCTTCGAAGCAGAAATCCACGTCAAAGTCCGGAAGACTTATTCTGTCCGGGTTCAAGAATCTTTCAAACAGCAAATCATGGCTTATGGGGTCAACGTTAGTAATATCTATACAGTAGGCAACCAGGCTTCCTGCTCCACTTCCTCTTCCTGCTCCTACCGGTATTCCATGATCCTTGGCCCATCTTATGTAGTCACGGACTATGAGGAAGTAAGAGTCAAAATGCATCTTGATTATGACCCCAAGCTCGTAGCTCAGTCTCTTCTCAAGTACTTCTCTCTGCTCTTCATTATCCTTGTACCCAGGGTATCTTCTTTCAAGGCCTGTCCACGCAAGCTGTGTTATGAAATCTTCGGTATCTTTGTACTCTGGTGGAACTACAACTTCCGGTAAAAGAGGCCCTGGAAGCTCCAATTCAAACTTACAGCGCTCAGCTATCCTTACTGTGTTTTCAATAGCATCCGGATAGTCTTTGAAGAGCTCAGCCATCTCATCCGGGCTCTTCATGTAGAACTCTTCAGTTTCAAACTTCATGTGGTTCGGGTCTGAGAGTCTGGCTCCGGTGCCTATGCAGAGAAGGATCTCATGAGCTTTTGCATCATCCTTATTAATGTAGTGGATGTCATTTGTAGCTACCAAGGGTATATCCAGAGTCCTGGCCAGTTCTACAAGCTTAGGAAGCACTGTTACTTCATCTTCTATTCCGTGGTTCTGGATTTCTATGTAGTACCTGTCCCCGAAGACTTCTTTGTACTCTCTAGCCACTTCATATGCAGACTCGGGATTAGCTGAAAGCAGTTTCTGCGGCACCTCTCCTGCCAGACATGCTGAGCAGCAGATCAACCCTTCCTGGTGCTCAAACAGTGACTCCTTATCTATACGGGGCTTTGAGTAGTACAGTCCTTCCGTCCACCCTATGCTGTTAAGCTCCATCAGGTTATGGTAGCCCTTGTTGTTACATGCAAGCAGTATGAGATGGTAGTACTTGTTGTTCGGGTCCTTATCCGTTCTGCTTGTGGGGCTTATGTAGAACTCACAGCCGATAATCGGCTGAATCCCTGCTCCCTTACAGGCCTTGTAGAAGTCCATAACACCGAACATGTTTCCGTGATCGGTTATGGCAAGGGCCTTCATGCCGTACTCCTTGGCCTTGGCCAGATACTTGTTGATTGGTGCGGCTCCATCGAGCAGTGAGAAGTCTGTATGGTTATGAAGGTGTACAAATTCTGTCATACACAAAGTATACTCATCAGAAGAAAGAAAACAAAGAGGCTCAGACCTTTTTTGCAGACAACAGCCAAACACTAAGACTTGTAAAACTTGCAGATTATTTATGCTTTTTCATAATTTATTTGCAAATTTTACAAATTATGCTTATTTCAATTTTTCTTCTTTCTCAATAGCAGAAAACCCAGCAGTGTTCCTATAGCCACCCCTATCAGATCTATCCACACATCTTGTATCTGTGGGCCTCTTGAGGAGAATACCTGTATGGTTTCATCCAGAAAAGCAATAATAAAACCAATCAGTACAACTTTAGGTATATTCTTAGGCTTTCTATCCACAAGATTGCACGTTACAAAACTGAGTGCTGTAAACTCCATGACATGGGCAATTTTTCTGACCAAGGCAGAAGAGATGCTCTTCAGTCCAAAGAACTTAAGTACGGGATTGATTATGTTTTGTGTCAGCCATGAGCTTTCTCTTGCAGATGTGCCCTTGGGCATGAGTGACTGGCCCCATACAAAGGCCAGAATAAGTATGAAGAGGATTATTCCCAATGTCTTCTTTTTCATTTTTTTCCTTTTACAGTTCAGTTCCGTTTACAAGCAGAACAAGATTCCTCACGCTCTCATCCAAAGCAGAAAGTGTGAGCAGTATCTGTTTCTTTGCCATTTCCATGTTTGAGGATGAGGCAAATTCCGTTGACAGATCCACAAAGGCATAGCCGGAGGAAACAGTTATTCCCAGCAGTCTTGTTCCGGAGGCTATGTAGCTTAAATACCCTTCTGAGAGAGCCTCATCTGTCGGACCTTTCAAAAGGCCTTCCATGGCGTCATGAAACCTGTCTGAGCCTGAATACAGGACATTTGCCACAAAGGGCATGACTGCTCCGTTTGATGGGTTTACAAAGTAAAGTGTATATGGGCTTGATTCTGCAGAGATTCTGTAGCTTTTTGCGTTTTTGATTATCCGAACCGCATCTGTCTCTTTCAATGCACTTCTCATTCTCGGCATGGACACGAGAATATAGATGGCAGAGAAGATGACCCACAGCACAAACACAAGTGCAAAGAGCACGGTCTTGGGCGAGGCCTGTTTCTTTGGTTTTGAGTAAGCTGAGAATTCATCCTGCAGATCTTCAATCATAACCAAAGCATATAACAAGAACTCAAAATTAACAATGCAGAGAAAAACAGAGGCCCGGAAACCCGAACCTCTGAATATAAAGAAAAAAAAGAGACAACAAAAGCAATCAAACAATCAATCAGATTGAGACATCTCCATCCGTGCAGTGAACAACAGCTGTAGCAGGAACACCGGATTTCCAGTAGCTATCCTTTGAAACTGCAGCCCACTGAGCCTTTGTGCCAGAATAGTTAATTGAGGAAAGACCAGTACAGCCATAGAAGGCCCATCCTCCAATGCTTGTTACTGAATCCGGGATGGTTATGCTTGTTAGACTTGTACAGTCATAGAAGGCTTCATACCCAATGCTTGTTACTGAATCAGGGATGGTTATGCTTGTTAGACTACAACAGCCATAGAAGGCATAGTCTTCAATGCTTGTAACTGAATCCGGGATGGTTATGCTTGTTAGACTTGTACAGCAATAGAAGGCACCATACCCAATGCTTGTTACTGAATCAGGTATGGTTATGCTTGTTAGACTTGTACAGTATTCGAAGGCAGAAGATCCAATGCTTGTCACTGAATCTGGGATGGTTATGCTTACTAGACTTGTACATTCATAGAAGGCACTATTTCCAATGCTTGTTACTGAATCAGGTATGGTTATGCTTGTTAGACTTGTACAGCCATAGAAGGCACTATACCTAATGCTTGTTACTGAATCAGGGATGGTTATGCTTGTTAGACTTGTACAGCAATAGAAGGCATAGTCTTCAATGCTTGTAACTGAATCCGGGATGGTTATGCTTGTTAGACTTGTACAGCAATAGAAGGCCCATCCTCCAATGCTTGTTACTGAATTACCAATGGTTATGCTTGTTAGACTTTTACACTTATAGAAGGCATAGTCTTCAATGCTTGTAACTGAATCCGGGATGGTTATACTTGTTAGACTTGTACAGCCTCTGAAGGCTTCATACCCAATGCTTGTTACTGAATCAGGGATGGTTATGCTTGTTAGACTTGTACAGTCATAGAAGGCATCAGATCCAATGCTTGTCACTGAATCAGGAATGGTTATGCTTGTTAGACTTGTACAGTATTCGAAGGCATCGTGTCCAATGCTTGTTACTGAATCAGGGATGGTTATGCTTGTTAGACTTTTACAGTTATAGAAGGCATATTCCCCAATGCTTGTTACTGAATCTGGGATGGTTATGCTTGTTAGACTTTTACAGTTATAGAAGGCATAAGATCCAATGCTTGAAACATCCGACGGAATAGTAATATCTCCAGAGAGTAATTCTCCTCCAACATATAGGTTATTTGCAAAGCACATTGGGTTGGCGTATGAGCCATCAAAATCTATCTTAAGCCATGATGAAAGATCTGACACATAAACATTTTGAAGACTTGTACAGCCGAAAGCAGACATTCCAATGCTTGTCACTGAATTACCTATAGTTACACTTTCAAGGCCTGTGCAGCCATAGAAGGCACAGCCTCCAATACTAGTTACTGAATCAGGGATGGTTATGCTTGTTAGACTTGAACAGCCTCTGAAAGCATAGCTTGCAATGCTTGTTACTGTTATTCCTTTTACTTCCTGTGGAATTGAGATACTTCCAGAAACCAAGTCTTTGTATATTGGGTTTATCTCTCCACTTGAGCTGATTTCCCAATAGGCATCCAGATATATTGGCATATCAACATCTGCACAGTGAACCACACTAGTGGGAACACTAAGATTCCACTCAAAACCTTTTGAAATTGAAGCCCATTGCGCACTTGTTCCCAAGAAAACAAATGAAGAAAGGCTGGAACATAAAGCAAATGCCCCATCTCCAATCTGAATAACTGTTTCTGGTATGGTTATACTTGTAAGACTTTTACATACCTTAAAAGAACCAACCCCAATAAAAACCAATGAATTTGGAAGATTAATAGTTTCCAGATTCTCACAATACGCAAAAGAACAAAGGCCAATTTCTGTTAATGATGAAGAGATTGAAACACTGGTTATGCTAGCACACCCGAAGAAGGCATAGTCATTAATTCTAGCTATAGAATCAGGTACTACTACAGATGTAAGCAATTCATTATTCAAATACAGAGATCCATTGAACGTAGTTCCCAAAGGACTTGCTGTTTGGTCAGAAAAAACTATTCTGCACCATGCTCCAAGGTTTTCTATATAAACTTTTTCTATATTACATCCAGAAAAGACACTTTTGCCAAACAGAGCTACAGAAGCTGGAATACTGATAGATTTCAAATCAGAACAATAAGCGAAGGCATATGGCCCTACAGTTTCAACTAAATCCGGAATGGAAAAATGCTCGGAGTTATTGGAAAGAACTTTAACAAGACTAAGGCCATTTAAGTCATAAACGCAATTGTCAATAATTTTAAAATGACTTTCCCCTTCCAGAGTAACAGACTTCAGCTTTTGTCCAACTTCCAGAATACTTACTGTCTCTGGAACATTTATACTCTCTATCTCTCCGTTCCCAAGTCCAACAGCTATTTTCTCTAAACCATGAGGCAATCTCAGGTTATCTATACTTGCATCTATAAATACAGACCTAACTATTTCATTGTCATACACTTCTGGAACAATCAACGTATCCTGATGATTTTTAGAAATATATACAATATCGTAATCTGAATACTCCTCAGTTCCCTTCGCAAAAAGACTTGCCTGTGAATTGTCCCATTCAATTTTAGATATAACTTGCGTCTTCTGATGTCCGCATACACCACATGTTAGAATCTCCTCTCCTTCAGAAGTTTCCGTCGGCTCTATTGTAATCTCTCTCTTGGTCCATGAGTGCTCAGCCTTCCCTGACATTTCTTCAGTATGGCCACAAGTTGCTGCATGCCAGTGATGCGTTTCGCTGCATGTCCATTCTTCTGAAAAATCGTGTCCTTTAGCTGGCACTGGAACTGTTTTTGTATGGTTTGAATCCTCAGAACAAACCATGAACAAGTATCCTTCTTCTGTGCAAGTCGGCTCTTTACTTCTTTCCTTATCTTCAACCCATTTGTGAACATGTAATGCTTCTGAGATTGAAGAATTGATATCAGCCAATTCATCATCATCAAGATTTTCAGTTGGTTTTATATTATCTGTGTCATCTACAGAGAAAGTAACGTCTTCTCCTTTCTCAATTTTTGCTGTCAGATTGATTGTTGCATTTCCAAGATCAACTGATGCACTGCCTTCCATCTTCAAGCCACCTGTAAGGACAACTGAAGATCCTTCAGCTACATTGACTACAGCTGTCTCTGTTACAACTATTGTCTTCTTGTCTCCGTCTGTTGTCACCGCTGTGCTGCCCTTTAGTTCAACAGTTCCTGAAGAGGCCTCTATTCCATTTACATCTGAATTTTCAAGATTTAGTTTCACATCTGCAACAGTGAGATTTGCTGTTGCCGTGATTGTGGACGTAGTCCCATCTGCCAGAGAAGCTCCTGGAGCCACTGCTATTGAACCGTTTTCAATTACAGTTCCTCCTGGGTTGCTTACAACTATTCCCTTACTTCCTTCTGACAAGGTATAGGTGTAACTGCCCAGGTTTAATGTCAGTGAGCCGGAAATGTCCGGAATCTCAGCTCCTGCGTCCGTCACACTGAAATTAAGGGTGATTGTGTAGTTTATGCTCTTGGCATCCTTTGTCCCTCCAATGGAGTCAACTGCCTCCTGCAGGGTTTCAAAAGAGGCATTTCCAATTGTGAATGCCCTTGGTTTTTGCTGCGAGGCTGGCGAGCTTGAGACTTCTGCGCTACAAGCAACAATAGAAATCAGAAAAACTGATAACAGAACAAATAAAACTATACTTTTAATCTTTTTCATAGAATCCTCATTAAAACAGATGGGTTAGCAGCGACTCTTTATTGTATTTCTCGTCACTAACAAGAATCTCTATTTAGCAAAAATAAATTAAGGATGCTTAGATATCCCTTTAAGAATCTCTAAACATCCTTCTTAAAGTATTCAGGTTTGTTTTATTTCCCTTCAAACTTTATACCAAGACCAATGCTTCCACTCAGATTCAAGTCTATGTCTGAACTGCTTCCACTGGATGAACCATAATTACTACTGTGGCTGTAAAAACTAAAGAAATCAGCAGTTGCTACAGCAGATGCATTAAGGAAAAAGCCATCAACAAAATAATACTGTACGTCTGCAATTACTCCAGCACCAATGCTTTCTGAAGTAGTAAAAGAATAGAAACTTCCAGAACCATAAGAGGAAAAGCTAGATGACAAATCAATACCAAGACCTAAATTTAGATGTAAACTCTCATCTGCAAATTTCATCTTTGCAACGTAGCCTGATAAAATCTTGAAACTGTAGTGTGAACCAGCTGTATCATATTTTACCCTTATACCGTCTGTTTTTTTGTACTGCGGAAACTTATAGCTAAAATAAGTGAATGTTCCACCGTTAGGATTTCTTTCTACAATACCCATTGTAGCAAGAGCAATTCCGTCTACTGAATTCTTAGACTTTGTATCGGTATCCTTGAAATATCCGAAATTGATAGATTCAGTCCTATCGTATCGTGTTGCACAACTGACAAATGTAAGAGCAATCAGAAGTAGTGCAACAAAAAAGAAAATTTTCTGATTTGTTTTCATGGTTTCCCTCCCTTGAAAGTAAACTATTTGTATTAGTGATAGACTATTTCACTACATAATATCACTATCTTTTATTATTTTCATCACCTTGTTTCTTTGTCAATACCAATATCACTAGGCTCAGTATGTAAAGTAGTTTAATGATGAAAAAATTGTGTCGATTTTTTCTGATTTATGTTGGAATTTAATGTTATTTTTGCTGTTTATTTTGCATTATTTTCTTTTTGTGCTATACTTGAGCTTGGGAGGTTTGCCATGTACCGTAAAGTTTTTGATTATTTAAAGAGCTGGAAAGAAGATAAATACCGCAAACCGCTTATCATTCAAGGAGCAAGGCAGGTCGGTAAAACATATGCAGTACTTCAGTTCGGCAAAGAGAACTATGACAACGTTGCATATTTCAACTTCCAGACTGATTCATCGCTCAGCTCAACATTTGATGAGAATATTACTCCGTCATACCTTATCCCTATCCTCTCACACATATGTGGACAGACCATAACTAAGGGAAGAACTCTCATTGTCTTTGATGAGATTCAGCTTTGTGAGAGAGCTCTAACTTCTCTGAAATACTTTTGCGAAGAGGCTCCGGAATACCATGTTATTTCTGCAGGAAGCCTTCTTGGTGTAGCAGTCAACCGCACAAGAAATGCCTTTCCTGTTGGAAAAGTAGATAGATACACCATGTTCCCAATGGATTTGGAAGAATTTCTTCTTGCCTTGGGCAAAGAAGATCTTGTTTCACGCATACATAATTGTTTTGATACAAACTCGCCCATGCCTTATGCACTGCATGAAGAAGCAAATTTGTTATACCGACAGTTTCTCATTATAGGAGGCATGCCTGAGGCAGTTGATCGTTTTGTTAACACAAAGGATTATGTACAGGTGCGTCATGTTTTGGATACCATCTCAATGGATTATCTTGATGATATGAGCAAGTACCAGGAAAATACCAATCAGATAAAGAAAACAAGACTGACATATGAAACTATTTCAGTACAGCTTTCCAAGAAGAACACGCGGTTTCAGTACAAACTGCTCAAGAAAGGAGCAAGGGCTGCCGAATATGAAAACGCAATTGAATGGCTTGTGTCTGCAAACCTCATACACAAGGCCTATCGTGCCGAGCAAATTATGAAGCCTCTTGAAAACTATCGTGATATTGATGACTTTAAAGTCTATCTTTCAGACATGGGTCTTCTTGCTTCTCAAAAGAAAATCCTCCCAGATGATATTTTCTTTATGGAAGAAGAACTCACTGACTTTAAAGGTGGTATGACTGAAAATTATATCTGCACACAGCTCATCAGTTCGGGCTTTAAACTTCATTTCTGGCGGAACGAAAAAGGAACAAAGGAAGTTGACTTTCTTTTAATGCAGGAGGGAAAGATCATTCCAGTTGAAGTTAAAAGCGGATCAAACACAAAGTCAGACAGCCTTAATGAATATGTGCGCCTGTTCAAGCCGGAGTACTCAATCCGGATATCGGAGAAGAACTTCGGCTTTGAGAACAATATCAAATCCATTCCGCTTTATGCCGTATTCTGTCTTACTACCTAATCGGTGTTAAATCCGTGTTCAATCGTGTTGGAAAAGTGCAGAGCATGATTAATGCGGCAACTTTTGGTAAGAAGAAAGAATGTCCATAGTCAAGATTGACTCATAGGACAAAAAAATACCGGAGCTGGGCTCCGGCACTTCTCTTTCAGGAAGAAGACTCAGTTCTTCTTCTCTTCCTTCTTTGCAGCTTTGGCGTCTTTCTTCTCGACCTTCTTTGTCAGCTCGAGAATAGCCATGTCTGCTGCATCTCCAAGACGGTTGGCAGTCTTGATAATGCGTGTGTATCCACCGTGGACGTCTGCGTAAAGCGGAGCAATCTCGGTGAACAGTTTGTTGACAACAGCTTCGTCAAAAAGAACTGCAGATGTAAGTCTGCGGTTGTGGACGCTGTCAACCTTGGCTCTTGTGATCATCTTTTCAGCAAGGCGCTGGACTTCCTTGGCCTTAGCCTTGGTTGTCTCGATTTTCTCAAAGCGGAAAAGGCTTGTTACAAGATTTCTCTTGAGAGCCTTGCGCTCTGCTGAATTTCTGCTAAGAGCATTGAAACCATACTTATGCCTCATTGTTCTCTTCCTTATTGTCCGGAACCCTTGCGGTTCTCAGGACAGTGTAATCAGTCATTCCCAGCCCAAGATTCCATTCCTTGAGCTTGTCTTTAATCTCTGACAGAGATTTCTTACCAAAGTTTCTTGTCTTGGCAATCTCTTCTTCTGTCATCTTTGTCAGATCTCTGAGTGTGCGGATATTTGCATTCTTGAGACAGTTGCTTGATCTAACTGTGAGTTCCAGCTCCTCAACGGACTTGTTGAGAATCTCATCAATGCGCTTCTGCTCCTCATCAACCTCATCAGTTGAAGAAACCATGCTCTCATCAAAGTTGATGAAGATTGAGAAGTGATCCTTCGCAATCTTTGCAGCTTCTGCAAGAGCATCTTCAGGAGAGATGGTTCCGTCTGTCCAGACTTCAAGAACAAGCTTGTCATAGTCATTTCTCTGACCGACTCTTGTCGGCTCAATAGC
Source organism: uncultured Spirochaetia bacterium (assembly GCA_905236385.1). GTDB lineage: Bacteria > Spirochaetota > Spirochaetia > Sphaerochaetales > Sphaerochaetaceae > UBA1265. Next base: position 36,760 of record CAJOOY010000042.1, on the reverse strand, counting down.
GTACTTGACTCTTGTGACAGGTGAGAAGATAGCATCTACCGGAAGGATTCCCGGGTTTCTGTCATCTTCCTTGTCAATCATTTCCTGAATGACATCTGAAGGTACGTAACCTCTGTTGAAGTCAATCTGAACAGTGATAGTGACATCTGTATCTTCCATCATGTCAAAGATCTCAAGATCCTTGTTAACTACTTCAACTCTTTCCTTTTCGAATGCACCACCGGTAAGAACACCAGGTCCCTTGGCATCAATTTCAACTGTTGTTGAATCAAGCTCCTCGGGAAGTCTGAATCTGAGCTTCTTAAGTCTGGCAATAATCTCGCAGATGTCCTGCTTGACGCCAGGAATAGCCTCAAACTCATTGTTGATTATGTGTTCGCCGAATTCATCCTTGTAGCGGAACCATACAGCTGTAATTGCATAGCCCTGAATTGAAGAAAGAAGAACTCTTCTCAGTGTGTTTCCGATTGTTGTACCGAAACCGCGCTCGAAGGGATAAGCTACGAACATGTCGTGGTTCTCTTCAATCTTTGTATGTTCCATTGAAGTCGGTTTAGGGATCTTAAAACCCTTCATAAGGTTTTTTCGTGCCATTTTCACTCCTTGGCAATTTGCCGGTTTTACCCGGCCTTACCGTTTATCTTGAATACAATTCAACGACCAGCTGCTCGTTGACTCCCTCAAGTTCCTTGACCTCTTCCCTCTTAGGGATAGCTACAAACTGACCCTTCATGTTATCCGGATCAACTGTGAGCCAAGGCATTACACCACTCTTTCCGACCTCAATAAGGTTTTCCTTGATAATGAGCATGTTCTTGCTGCCTTCAGCAATTGCAATCTCATCACCCGGCTTAACTCTGTAAGACGGTATATCAACGCGCTTTCCGTTGACAAAGATGTGGCCGTGTCCAACAAGCTGTGAAGCCTGTGAACGGCTGCAAGCGAAATGCATTCTGAAAACGACATTGTCCAGTCTGCGCTCAAGAAGAGCAATCAGGTTATCACCTGTCTTACCCGGCATTCTTGAAGCATCTTCAAATGTGAGTTTGAACTGCTTCTCGAGCATGCAGTAAATTCTCTTGAGTTTCTGCTTTGCACGAAGCATCAGAGCGTAGTCTGTCGGCTTCTTTGCACGTGCTTTAGGGCTTCTTCCAGGAAGTCCGCATTCTGCCGGATTGTTCATCGGGCATTTTGCAGACATACATCTGGCACCCTTGAGAAAGAGTTTTGCTCTCTCTGCTCTGCAATATCTACATTTTGGTCCTGTATATCTAGCCATCTTCTACTTTCTCCTAATCATATTCTTCTGGTCTTTCTAGGTCTGCATCCATTGTGAGGAATCGGTGTTACGTCACGGATGGATTTAACCTTGAGACCAAGAGTTCCGAGAGCACGGATAGCAGATTCACGTCCCTGACCCGGGCCCTTAACGTAGACATGAACTTCGCTAAGACCAAAGTCGAGAGCCTTCTTCGCAGCTGTCTCACAGGTTGTCTGTGCAGCATACGGAGTTGACTTCTTAGCACCGCGGAATCCGAGTCCGCCTGCGCTTGACCAGGAAAGTGCATTGCCGTTCAGATCGGTAATTGTAACAATTGTATTGTTGAAAGTAGCCTGAATATAGACATTGCCTTCAAATACAGTCTTCTTGACTTTAACTTTACGTTTTGCGTTTGCCATACTGATCTAATCTCCTTAAGCCTTCTTCTTACCTGCAATGGTCTTCTTCTTACCCTTGCGGGTACGGGCATTGGTCTTTGTTCTCTGACCACGTACCGGAAGGCCCTTTCTGTGTCTGAGGCCACGATAGCAACCAATATCCATAAGTCTCTTGATATTGAGCTGTGTCTGTGTGCGAAGTCTTCCTTCAACAACATAGTCATTTTCAATAACCTTACGGAGTTCTGCAAGAACATCTGCGTCCAGTGTATTGATGCGGACATCCGGATCAACATTACACTTCTTACAGATTTCCTCAGCTGAAGTTCTTCCGATTCCATAGATGTATGTCAAAGCAATCTTGGTAGCTTTGTTAGGTAAATCTACACCTGCAATTCTTGCCATTAAAGGCCTCCTGAATTATTTCTGTCTCTGTTTGTGCTTAGGATTGTCGCAGACTATGCGAACAACTCCAGCTCTTCTGATAACCTTGCATTTATCACACATAGGTTTAACACTTGCTCTTACTTTCATAATCAGCTCCTAATTACAAATTCTTGGATTTGATCTTCTTGACGCCCATGAATCCGTCATGGTGGTGCATCTTCATAACACTTTCGACCTGCTTCATCATATCAAGTTCACAACCGACAAGGATGATGAGTGAGGTTCCGCCGAAAAGCATTGCCACGGAAGACGGGAAGCCGAAGATAAGCTGAACAATTGTCGGAATAAGTGCTATGAAAGCCAGGAAGAGAGAACCTGGGAGAACTATTCTGTTGAGAACCTTTGTAAGGTACTCTTCAAGTTTCTCGCTTCTTACTCCTGGAACACTTCCGCCGTTGTCCCTGATCTGTTTGGCCATTTCAACCGGATTAAGGGAAACCTGGGTATAGAAGAACGCAAAGGCTATAATCAAGATGGTGTAAATAATGATATAAGGGGCACCTTGAGGGTTAAGCCAGTCTGCAAGATTCTGCAGCCATCTTACGTTGGATCCGAGTGTACCTGCAATCTGCAGAGGGAATGATAGGACAGCAGAAGCAAAGATAACAGGGATAACTCCGCTTGGGTTGATCTTGAAAGGAATGTAGGAGCTCTGAGCACCGTACATCTTTCTACCGACAACACGCTTAGCGTAGTTAACCGGAATCTTTCTTTCGCCTTCCTGCTCGCAAACAACAAGTGCAACAACTATTATGAACATTACAACAACTACTACTGTTGAAACCCAGCTGATTGTGCCGCCGGCAATACCTTCAACCAGAGTTGTAAGTGCTGACGGGAATCTGGCAACAATACCTGCAAAGATAAGCAGGGAGATACCGTTTCCAATACCTTTCTGAGTAATCTTCTCACCCAGCCAGACAAGGACCATGGTACCTGTTGTTACTGTAAGCATTGAAATGAGTGTGAAAGGAAGCAGATTGATTGTAATGATATCATAACCATAACTCTGAATGCTTCTGGCGTAGACTGTTACAACAAATGACTGCAGCAGACACACTACAATTGTTCCGTATCTGGTGACCTTCTGAATCTTCTTTCTGCCTTCAGCATCCTGGCCCCATTCCTTAAGCTTAGGAATGACCAGCATAAGAAGCTGAATGATAATCTGCATTGAGATGTAAGGCATTACACCCAATGTAAAGAGTGAGAAGTTGGAGAATGCTCCACCAGAGAAAAAGTTGAGATATTCTGTGAGTCCAATATTTGAAGAAGCAGACTGAGAAAGGAAATAATCCTTCAGAACCACCGGATCAATTCCTGGAACAGGTATGACAGTACCGATTCTTGTGATTGCAAGAATCAGTACTGTGAAAAGAATCTTCTTTTTCAGTTCTTCAATTTTGAACACATCGGAAAGGGTGTTTGACATAGGTTAATCCTTTGTTTATTTTACCTCTCCGCCTGCTGCTTTGATCTTCTCTGCAGCAGCTGCGGAAACCTTCAATCCTTCGACTGTGACTTTCTTTTTCAGTTCGCCGTTAGCCAGAATCTTTGCATCGGTATCAACGCCCTTGACAAGGCAGAGATCCTTCAGAGCCTGAAGGTTGACTGTCTCACCGTCTTTAAAAGCTTCGTTGATAGCATCCAGAGAAACTACAGTGTACTCTTTCTTGAATGGGTAGTTGGAGAAACCTCTTCTGGCAACACGCCTGTAAAGAGGCATCTGTCCACCTTCAAATCCGGGACGTACACCGCCACCTGAACGTGAGTTCTGTCCGTTAGCACCTCTACCGCAGGTTCTGCCCTTTGAAGATGCTCCGCGACCTACTATTGTCTTTTTGGTGTTAGCACCGCATGGTGCGTGCAACTGTGCCATTTTATTTCTCCTCTGTAACCTTAACCATGTGCTCAACAACACGGATCATGCCCATTGTGACAGGGGTAGCATCCTTGACAACATAGCTGTTGATCTTACCCAGACCAAGAGCCTTGACAGTTGCCCTCTGCTTCGGGAGGGTTCCGGCAAGACCTTTGACAAGTTCAATACGAACCTTAGCAACTTTCTTCTTTGCCATAAATTACCCCCAAAGATCCTTAATACTCTTGCCTCTATCTGAAGCAACCTTCTTTGCTGAGAACAGGTTCTCAAGACCGTCAAATGTAGCTTTGACTGTATTGATTGTGTTCTTTGATCCGAGAGACTTGGACTGGATGTCCTTAATACCGCAAGCATCACATACGGCACGGACAGCACCACCGGCAATAACTCCAGTACCTGGAACAGCCGGTCTCAGGACAACGCTGGCACTCTTGAAGTTTCCTATAATCTCGTGAGGAATTGTTGTTCCCTTGAGGTTTACAGTAAACATAGCCTTTCTTGCTGCCTCTGTAGCCTTGCGGATAGCATCTGTTACGTCGTTGGCCTTACCCATTCCGTAACCGACCTTACCCTTCTGGTCACCTACAACAACAAGAGCTGAGAAAGACATGCGGCGTCCGCCCTTAACAGTCTTGGAAACACGGTTGAGCTTAATGAGCTTCTCAGTAAATTCAGACTCGCGTCTCTGCTCTCTATCTCTTCTATCTCTATTTTTTTCCATATCCAACCACCTTAGAACTTCACGCCGGCTTTTCTTGCGCCGTCAGCGATAGCCTTGACAACACCATGATAAAGATAGCCGTTTCTATCAAAAACAACTGTCTGAACACCCTTGTCGATGCATCTCTGTCCGATAACTTCGCCGAGCTTTGCTGCACCTTCTGTGTTGTTCTTAAGTGCTGAAAGCTCCTTTTCGGTTGTTCCTGCACTTACAAGTGTTGTACCTGTTGTATCATCAATAACCTGGACATACATGTGAAGATTACTTCTGAAAACAGACATTCTAGGTCTTGAAGCAGTTCCGGAAATGGACTTTCTGATATGGACCTTTCTTCTAGCATATTTTCTGTTTTTATCTGCAATTCTGTTCATATCTAAAACCCCTTAAGCCCTACCGGCCTTACCGCTCTTGGAACGTACATATTCGTTCTCATATCTGACACCCTTGCCCTTGTAAGGTTCAGGCTTTCTGAGACTGCGGATTTCAGCGGCTGTCTGTCCGACACGCTGCTTGTCAATTCCTTCAATAACAACCTTGGTCGGAGTCTCGCAGGAAATCTTGATTCCTTCCGGAATGACATACTCAATGTCGTTTGTGTAACCGAGTGAGAGAATAAGAATATTTCCATTGACCTCAGCCTTGTAACCAACACCGATGATTGTCAGAACAGTCTTATAACCATCAGAAACACCGACTACCATGTTACGAACGAGCTGTCTCATAAGACCGTGTGCAGCCTTAACTGCCTTCTCATCATTAGCTCTTGTAACAACAATCTCTGTTTCCTTAACGTCGACTGTAATTCCTGCAACAACTGCCTGTGAAAGCTTGCCCTTTGGTCCTTCAACGTAAACGACGCCGTCCTTGACAGAAGCTTTGACCGTCTTAGGCAGATCAATTGGTAATTTACCTATACGTGACATAGTTCCTCCTCAGATTACCAAATAGAGCAAATCAGCTCACCGCCGACCAGCTGCTCAGATGCCTTCTTGCCTGTGATAACACCGCAAGAGGTGGAAACGATAACAACGCCATATCCGTTATAAACACGTGGCATCTCCCTGTAACCGGAATAAACACGTCTGCCCGGAGTTGAAATCCTTTCAATACCGTGGATGACAGGCTTCTGTTCTTCGTCATACTTGAGGAAGACACGCAGATATGTTGCGCCGTCCTTTGTAACTTTCTTGAAATTCTTAACAAAACCTTCGTTCTTCAGAATCTTGACAATCTGAAGCTTGAGTTTTGAGTTGGAAACATCAACCTTTTCATGCTTTGCCTGACTAGCATTTCTAATCTTAGTCAGCATATCAGCAACAGGATCACTTACTGCCATTTTGCTTCTCCTTACCAACTAGATTTGGTTACGCCAGGAATCTGGCCTTCGCTTGCCAGTTTTCTGAAACAATGTCTGCACATATCATACTTGCGCATGTATCCACGGGGTCTTCCGCAGATTCTGCATCTGTGTACAGATCTTGTACTGAACTTAGGCTCTCTCTGAGCCTTGACTACCATAGATTTCTTTGCCATAAACCAACTCCTTACTTGCTGAACGGCATGCCGAGCTTCTTAAGCAGAGCAAAACCTTCCTCGTCTGTCTTGGCTGTTGTTACAATAGCAACGTTCAGACCGCTGACACGGACAATCTTATCAAAGTCGATTTCAGGGAAAATAATCTGTTCGGTAATTCCGAGAGCATAGTTTCCATGACCGTCAAATGCATTTGGCTTAACGCCTCTGAAGTCCTTAACACGTGGAAGAGCAATGCAGATGAGTCTCTCGAGGAAGAACCACATATTGTCTCCTCTGAGGGTAACCATAGCACCAATCTCCATGCCTTCACGAAGCTTGAAGTTAGCAATTGACTTTCTGGCCTTTGTCTTTACAACATGCTGGCCTGTAATCTGTTCAAGTTCCTTGACTGTTGCATCAAGGTACTTCTTATCAGCAATAGCATCTCCGACACCAGCGCTGACAACAATCTTCTCGAGTGCAGGAATCTGCATCTTGGATGTGTACTTGAACTCTTTGAAAAGCTCAGGAGCTACTTCTTCGAGATACTTTTTCTTGAATGTAGGAATAAATTTCTCCATCAGATTGCCTCTCCTGTCTTCTTTGCAATACGGACTTTCTTTCCGTTCTCTACTTTGTACCCAATTCTTGTTGCTTCATTGTTCTTTGTAACAAGAGCTACATTTGAAACATGGATAGGAGCTTCAATCTGTGAAATTCCACCCTTGTCCTGCTGGGTTCTCTTCTTCATGGCCTTTGAGACCATGTTGGCGCCCTGAACATAAACTCTTTCATGCTCAGGATCAACCTTTACGATCTTGCCGACAACACCCTTGTCTTTTCCGGCAATGATCTTGACTGTGTCATCTTTCTTCAGTCTCATAAACGTCTCCTACAACACTTCCGGCGCGAGTGAAACAATCTTCATGTAACCGTCTCTCAGTTCACGAGCAACCGGCCCGAAGATGCGCTTTCCGCGCGGGTTATTGTTGGCATCAATGATAACGCAAGCGTTGTCATCGAACCTGATGTATGTACCGTCAGGTCTGCGGTATTCCTTCTTTGTTCTGACAACTACTGCCTTGAGAACTTCACCTTTCTTGATGGCTCCGTTAGGAAGTGCTGTCTTTACAGCAACAACAATAATGTCACCTACACCAGCAACGTATCTGTGGCTTCCGCCAAGGACCTTTATGCACTGTACGACTCTGGCTCCTGAGTTATCTGCGACATTAAGATAGCTTTGCATCTGTACCATGTTTTACTCTCCTTATTTCGCTCTCTCAATAACCTGGGAAAGTCTCCAGCACTTATCCTTGCTGTAGTGACGACATTCAACTACACGGACTGTGTCTCCCTCATGGGCTTCATTCTTTTCATCATGAGCCTTGAGCTTCTTTGTAGTTGTTACATATTTCTTATAAAGCGGGTGCAGCGTTCTCTTGCTGACAGTAACAACAATGGTTTTATCCATCTTGTCACTTGTGACCACGCCTGTGAAACTCTTTTTATTAGATTCCATATATCTCGCGCCTCACTCACTTAGCCTTGCGGATACCCAATACATACTCATTGATGATTGTATTGAGTCTGGCAATCTGTCTTCTGGTAGTACGTACCTGAAGAGGATTCTCAACATGTCCAAGGACCTTGTCCATTCTCATCTGGAGGTAGCTTTTGCGAAGTTCATCACGCTTTGCTACGAGTGCATCATAAGACAAATCTTTGTATGAATTCTTCATTCTTCAACAACCTCTCTTCTTGAAACAAACTTGGTCTTGATCGGGAGCTTTGATGCAGCAAGGGTAAGAGCCTCTCTTGCAATTGCTTCATCTACATCACCCATCTCGAACATAACAGCACCTTTCTTGACTACTGCCACCCAACCTTCGGGAGCACCCTTACCGTTACCCTGTCTGGTACCGATCGGTTTTGCTGTGTAAGGCATATCAGGATAGATTCTGATCCAAACTCTACCACCACGCTTGATGTGACGTGTCATAGCAACACGAGCAGCCTCAATCTGGCGGTTAGTTATCCATCTCGGCTCAAGAGCTACAAGACCGTACTCACCGAAAACAACACTGTTGCCTCTGTGTGCTACACCGTCTCTTGTACCTCTCTGCTTCTTTCTATACTTTATTCTTTTCGGACTAAGCATTTAGAATAACCTCTCACATTTCAGCGTCAGCGGCCTTATTTGCAGTTCCCTTTACGAGAAGACCTGCATCATCCTTTTTGACTCTGTCATAGATTTCACCATTGAAAACCCAAACCTTGACGCCAATGGCACCAAAAGATGTGTTTGCAGCAGCAAAACCATAATCAATATCACTTCTGAGAGTGTGAAGAGGTACGCGGCCTTCCTTCATCCACTCAGAACGGGCAATTTCTGCACCGCCGAGACGACCTGAAAGTCTGATCTTGATACCCTGTGCACCGGCAGCAGTTGCTTTGGAGATGGCAGCCTTCATGGCTCTCTTGTAGGCAACTCTTCCAGCCAGCTGCTTTGCAATGCTCTGAGCAATCAGCTGAGCATCCTTTTCAGAGTGTTCAATATTCTTGACCTTAACCTGAACCTGCTTTGTAGTAAGCTTCTGCAATGCAGCACGGATGTTCTCAATATTAGCACCCTTTGTTCCGATGATTACACCAGGTCTGCTTGTGCAGATGAAAAGTGTAACACGCTGGGGCTTTCTCATGATTTCAACATCAGAAATCTCAGCACCCTGAACCTCAGGAAGATTCAGAAGGCTCTTGCGGAGAAGCAGATCCTCGTGAAGGGTATCTGCGTACTCTTTCGGGTCTACGAACCACTTTGATTTCCATGTCTTGTTGACTCCAAGACGGAGTCCAATAGGATTAACTTTCTGACCCATTTACTCCTCCACGCTTTCACTGACTTCTACAGTGATATGAGACATTCTCTTAAGAAGGATATCTCTCTTTCCGTGAGATCTTGCCCAAACTCTCTTGAGGGTCGGACCACCGTCAACGTAGATAGCAGAAACCTCAAGCTGGCTCTCGTCCAGCTTGTTGTTCTGGTACATTGCGTTAGCACCGGCACTCTCAAGAACCTTGAGAATCAGGCGGGAACCCTTCTGCGGCATAGCGTTCAGAATTCCGACTGCTTCCTCATAATTCTTTCCTCTGACAAGGTTTGCTACAGGACGAACCTTAGAAGGAGAGACCATAAGATACTTTGCAACTGCTTTGTATGTCTTTGCCATCATCTTCCTCCTCAAGCCTTCTTGTCAGAACCGGAATGTCCACGGAAAGTTCTTGTAGGTGCGAACTCGCCCAGTTTATGTCCAACCAGGTTCTCTGTTACGTAGACAGGAATCCAAGTCTTTCCGTTATAAACGGAGATTGTGAAACCTACCATATCAGGGATAATTGTGGAACTGCGTGAGTAAGTCTTTATCATATCCAGCTGACCTGCACTCTTTGAAGCTTCAACTCTCTTGAGAAGTCTCTCTTCAACGTACGGTCCTTTTTTAATTGATCTAGCCACGTTCTACTCCTACTTGCGCTTCTTAACAATGAAGTTATTGGAAGGCTTCTTATTTGAGCGGGTCTTGGCACCCTTAGTCGGCTTACCCCATGGAGTAACCGGATGACGTCCTGCTGCTGTCTTGCCTTCACCACCACCATGCGGATGGTCTACCGGGTTCATAACAACACCACGAACCTTTGGTCTTCTTCCAAGGTGGCGGCTTGCACCAGCCTTTCCGAGAGATACGTTCATGTGGTCTTCATTTCCCAGTGAACCGATTGATGCATAGCACTCACCGAAAACCATTCTCATTTCACCTGAAGGAAGGCGAAGAGTAACATAGTCTCCTTCCTTGGCAATGATTGTGGCTCCGAGACCTGCTGAACGGACAAGCTGTCCGCCGCGTCCGAGCGTAAGTTCAACATTGTGTACTGTCAGACCGAGGGGAATGTTCTTAAGTGGAAGTGCACAACCTGTCTTAAGAGGAGCTGAAGGACCGCTGACAACAACGGAACCAACTGTAAGTCCCTTAGGAGCAAGAATATAACGCTTCTCACCGTCTGCGTAGAACACGAGTGCAATATTTGCGCTGCGGTTGGGGTCGTATTCAATTGTCTTAACTGTTCCCGGAACACCGAACTTGTCACGCTTAAAATCAATGATTCTGTAAGCACGCTTATGTCCGCCACCTCTGCGTCTGACGCTGATGCGTCCGAAGCTGTCGCGGCCAGCTGTCTTGTGCAGATTTGTTGTAAGAGATCTCTCAGGTTTCTGAGCTGTAATCTCACTTCTGACAAGAACAGTTCTCTGTCTCAGGCCCGGTGTATTTGGTTTATATGCTTTCAATGCCATTTTCTACCGTCCTTATCATACGCCTTCGATAGCATTGATTGCCTCACCCTTTGAAAGTGTGACAATTGCTTTCTTCCAGCTTGCTGTGTAACCTTTGATGTTACCACCGCGTCCTCTTGAGAACTTTGGCTTTCCAGCCACGTTCATAACATTGCAATCAGTAGGATTAACCTTGAAAGTCTCCTTAACAGCGTTCATAATCTCGAACTTGTTTGCTTTTGGGTTGACCTTGAAGGTGTACTTCTTGCACTCATTTTCGCGAGCGATGTTTGATTTCTCGCTGAGAATAGGTTCAATAATTACCTGATCTGCTCTCATTTCATCACTCCTCAATCGCAGTAGAACTCATTAAGGTTCTTTGCAGCACTTTCAAGCATAAGGACTTTCTTTCCGTAAAGAAGCTCTTTAGCAGAAAGCTTGTCGTATGCAAGAACATGCAGGTTCGGTATATTCCTTGAAGCGCGGCGGATCATGCTATCATCATCTTTCATGATGAGAACAGTTCTTGAGGCGTCCTCAACGAAGTTCTTCAGAATAGAAGCCATATCCTTGGTCTTACCGCTTTCAATTGTGAAATCTTCAACAACAACCATTCTGTTCTCCTGGCATGCGAGGGTGAGGAGGCTCTTCATAGCAGCTCTCTTCATCTTCTTAGGCATGGAGAAGGAGTAATCTCTTGGCTTTGGTCCGAAAATGGTGCCACCACCAACAAAGATCGGAGACTTCTTATCACCGCGTCTAGCGTTACCAGTACCCTTCTGCTTGAATGGCTTTGTGTTACTGTAACTTACTTCTGCGCGGGTCTTTGTGCATGCTGTACCTACGCGGCGGTTTGCCAGCTCGTTGTTTACAGCATAGTAAATGCAGCCGTCTGAAACCTGAACATCAAATACGTCAGCGTTCAGTTCAACTGTCTTCTTTGAAACTTTTCCATCTGTTGAATAAACTTTTGCTTCCATATTATCAGTCCTTATTTCTTAACTGCCTTTTTAACAACTACAGTGCTCTGTGATGGTCCGGGGATAGCTCCTCTTACCATGAGAACCTGCAGATTCTCATCAACACGGACAACTCTGAGGTTCTGTACTGTAACTCTCTCATTACCCATGTGACCGGCCATCTTCTTTCCCTTGAAAGTTCTTGACGGTGTTGATGACATTGCTGTACCACCGAGGTCTCTGTGGAACTTTGAACCGTGAGTAGCTCTACCACCACCGAAACCATGGCGCTTCATACCGCCCTGATAGCCCTTACCTTTTGAAGTGCCTGTGACATCTACAAAAGTAATATCCTTAAAGAGATCAACTCCAACTACATCTCCAACATTGACTTCCTTTTCATAATCACGGAACTCAACGAGGGTCTTTTTGGGGTTGCCGTCTTTAAACTGTCCTGCATATGGTTTTGTTGCATTTGCTGCCTTCAGATCCCCTGCACCGAGAACAGCGGCGTTGTAACCGTTCTTCTCTTCGGTTCTCTGAGCAACAACAACGTTACCTTCTACTTTGATGACAGTGACAGGAGTCAGTCTTCCGCTTTCGTCGAAGACCTGAGTCATGCCAACTTTCTTTCCGATAAGCCCTAACATCTCTTACCTCATTACTGCTTGATCTCTACATCAACACCGGCAGGAAGCTCAAGTTTCATAAGTGCTTCCATAACCTTGTCTGTAGGATTGAGAATATCAATTAATCTTTTGTGAGTTCTCATCTCGAACTGCTCGCGTGACTTCTTGTTTACGAACGGTGACTTAAGAACTGTAACCTTATTGATACGTGTTGGGAGAGGAACAGGTCCGGAAACCTTTGCACCGGCCTTAACTACTGTGTCAACAATAGACATTGCGCTCTGTTCTACGAGCTCAACATCAAATCCTCTCAGTCTAACGCGAATTCTTTCGTTAGCCATTTTTCCTCCAAAAAACAGGCCCAGCCCGCCGTCTTAGACGGACTGGACATTCGATTTAAAAATTACTCTGTAATCTCAGTAACCTGACCGGAAGCAACTGTTCTACCACCTTCACGGATAGCAAAACGAAGTCCCTTGTCCATAGCAACCGGGTGAATCAGCTCAACAATGATACTTGTGTGGTCACCAGGCATAACCATGGAGACACCTTCAGGAAGAGAAACTGTTCCTGTAATATCTGTTGTTCTGAAATAGAACTGAGGTCTGTAACCGCCTACAAATGCTGAGTGACGACCACCCTCTTCCTTTGTAAGAACGTAAACCTGTCCAATAAACTTTGTGTGCGGTGTGATTGATTTTGGCTTTGCAAGAACCTGTCCTCTGACAACTTCCTTCTTGTCAACACCACGGAGAAGAGCACCAATGTTATCACCAGCCTGACCTTCGTCCAGGAGCTTGTTGAACATTTCAACACCAGTTACGACTGTGTCTCTTGTTTCCTTGATACCAACAATCTGTACAGGATCGTTAACGTGTACAACACCTCTTTCAACTCTACCTGTAACAACAGTTCCACGACCGGAGATTGAGAAGATATCCTCAATCGGCATAAGGAACGGAAGATCTGTAGCTCTTGCTGGAAGTGGAATGTAATCATCCATAGCCTTGAGCAGCTCTTCAATACAAGCTGTGTTCTCTGGGTTGTCACCAGCTGTCATAGCAAGGTAAGCAGAACCTCTGATAACTGGGCAGTTCTCTCCATCAAATCCATTGCTTGTAAGAACTTCTCTTACTTCTTCTTCAACAAGGTCAATAAGCTCAGGATCATCAACCTGATCACACTTGTTCAGGAATACAATGATTGTAGGTACTCCAACCTGTCTGGCGAGCAGGATGTGCTCTCTTGTCTGTGCCATAACTCCATCAGAAGCTGCAACAACGAGAACAGCTCCGTCCATCTGTGCAGCACCTGTAATCATGTTCTTGATGTAGTCTGCGTGGCCCGGGCAGTCAACGTGAGCGTAGTGTCTTGCATCAGACTGATACTCAACGTGTCTTGTGTTGATGGTGATACCTCTCTCCTTCTCTTCCGGAGCGTTATCAATCTCATCATAATTAAGGAGTTTGTCACCAAACTTCTTTGCGCAATACATAGTGATTGCAGCTGTCAGAGTTGTCTTACCATGGTCTACGTGACCGATAGTACCAACGTTTACGTGTGGCTTGGTTCTCTCAAACTTCTCTTTAGCCATCGTTTCCTCCTTGTGACCTTTTTGTCACAAATCCAAAAATAATAAATTGTGCGCTAAAGGCACAAAGCCTTTACCTACTACCATCGAGACAAACTATGACCATTAAAGAATTGATAAAAAAGAAGGAATCCAGAGGTTGAGGACCTAACGTCTCGGGAACTCAACATAGCACAAGTTATAAAAAACTGCGTTTTCTGGAACCACCTTATCACCCCTAAAATGATTGGTTTGGCTCTAGAATCCCAAAAAGCTGATACTTTTAGGGCATATCACGGTTCTTGGGAAACCTTTGCAACCATAACACAAAGCAGATTTAGTGTCAACACATGAGTTTTTCATCTCGAAAAATTGAAAAAAGAGCATGTGTGTTCAGTGGTACCACTACTTCAATCTGAACACAGCCGTAGGAGATTTGGGCCTTCCTTCCCTGACTATTTTTTCTTCTTTAATAAGTGGATTGATTATTTCTTCAAGGAAGCGGCTTCTGCTTTTATAAGAAGTTGCAGCTTGTAACTCCTTTACAGAACTTGGACTTGCTTTTAAAAGCCCATATATTTTTTCACTATCGGACAGCTCTGCAAAGGGCTCTTCTGTTTGGTATAATCTATCAAAAAGCCTTAAATCGAGGAAGCCTGGATAAATCATGACACATGGTTGCTTTTCTTCTGATGAATCTTTATAGCTTTCTATCATTGTCTGAAAACCAGTTCCTCCCCGCTCCATCAGATTCGCAACATAAAAGCAAGCTGCAATTATTGTGTTCCTGCGTATTGAAGGAATCGCTCCGAGAGGATACTCATTATAATCTTTTGGTAAAAGCCATGAACCTGGTGAAACTATATCTATTCTGTCAGAATAAATATCAACATCAATCTGAGTTCCGTAAATTGAATAGTCTCGATGAGCAATTGCGTTTACCATAGCTTCGCGGATTGCTTCTCTTGGATAAGAGCGGATTTCTTCTCTGCCGCCATCGGGTGTCTTTTTCCACCCTGTTTTAGTATTCCGTTCAATAAATAGTAGTGCAAGTTTTAAACCTTTTGATAAGGGACCTTTTATTTTTTCACTATCAAGAACAGTTCCAGTTTTGTCATTTCCACGCCACAAGCGGCAACAGATCAGAGAATCATCTCCCGAATAATCATCTCTGAACATCATTAGGCCGGATTTGGCATAACCGTCTTTTGAGATTATTTCTTCATTTTGAAGCTCTTTCACAGTTGGGGCAGATTTATCGCTTCTGAATTCTTTGCACAAATCAATAAAATCAGACCAGTTATCTTCTGAGTAAAGGATATCTGTCGTTTCATTAAAGTCTCCTTCTCTATATCTGACAATGGAATCAGCAGAAAAGACTCTGACGGCAAGAACAAATCTTTCAGCATTATCATCAACACTTCTCATCCCATATGACAGTTTTGCATGAGGAAAAATATGACGATCATTTATCAATGAAATAAGATTCTTTGTCTTATCTATTTCTTCTATCGACAGGCCAAACGCATCCCGATTATCCGATACTCCAACAAAGATATACCCACCTATACCATTTGCATAAGCAACAATTGTTTTTGCCCATTTTAATGGCTCATTTGGATTCAATAATGCCTTGAATTCATAAGATTGTATAAGAAAAAGGCTGCAACATCTGCCGGGAAACCGGTTTTGTTACAGCCTCTTTGAAAAACAGTATCTGATTACTGCTTTGAGAAAGAATCCTTTCCAACTCCACAAACTGGGCATACCCAATCATCTGGAATCTGCTCAAATGGTGTTCCAGGAGCAATTCCGCCATCAGGATCGCCTACTTCAGGATCGTAGACATATCCACAAACATCACATACATACTTATCCATTGTTTTTTCTCCTTCGAATAAGAACTGCTTTAATTATATCTGTTAATGATAAGCAGGCAAGAAAAAACCTGTCCTCTCGGACAGGCTTTGGTAATCAGAAGCGAATGTGGCTGAAAGCCTTGTTTGCTTCTGCCATGCGGTGCATGTCTTCCTTCTTCTTGAAAGCTGTACCGGTATTTGCATAAGCATCCAGCATCTCGGCTGCAAGCTTCTCACTCATGGACTTGCCGGCACGACCACGTGCTGCAGCAATAATCCAGCGCATTGCAAGAGCTTCACGTCTCGGTTCACGGATCTCGGTAGGAACCTGGTATGTTGCACCACCGACTCTCTTTGACTTAACTTCAACAACAGGCTTCACGTTATCAAGAGCCTTTGTGAAAACATCAAGAGGAGCTTCTCCAGACTTGCTGCCCATAATCTCCATAGCATCGTACAGAATACGTGTGCTTACTGACTTCTTACCATCGAGCATCATGCGGTTAATGAACTTCTCGACTGTAACACTGTTGTAAACCGAATCAGGAAGGATTTCCCTAACAGGTGCGTTTGTTCTTCTAGACATTTGAAATCCTCCTCATCAAGCCTTCGGCTTCTTTGTACCGTACTTGGAGCGGCTTCTCTTTCTTCCGTCAACACCCTGTGTATCTTTTGTACCACGAACAATATGGTAACGGACACCAGGAAGGTCCTTAACTCTTCCGCCACGGATGAGAACAACTGAGTGTTCCTGAAGGTTATGGCCAATACCAGGGATATAGGCTGTAACTTCAATTCCGTTTGAGAGACGGACACGAGCAACCTTTCTCAGAGCTGAGTTAGGCTTCTTCGGGGTCACTGTCATGACCTTTGTACAAACACCACGCTTCTGCGGGCAGCCTTCAAGAGCAGGAGACTTAGTCTTGTCTTTCGGCGTTGAACGACCCTTGCGGATCAACTGATTGATTGTAGGCATCTTAAATGCTCTCCTCACCGTATACAACGCTACACTCTAAGGTGTAAATCTGCTGCATACGCAATATTATCCGGCATACGCCGGCTTTTTTAAATTTTACAGGCGAGTGGGATTATAACAATCTCACTCGTCTTCGTCCATAGATAGATCTGAAGAATCATCAAAAGAGTCATCCTCATAACTCATATCAGCTATCTTCTCAAAATCTTCCTTGAACTCTTCGGCTGCTGCATTTGCTGAAATCTTCTCTTCAGCAAGCTTTACCTTGAGCAGAGATTCATCAGCAAGCTTTACATCGCGGTAGCACTTCATACCTGTACCAGCAGGAATTAGGTGACCGATTATTACGTTTTCTTTCAGGCCACGAAGCTCGTCCTTGCTTCCTGCAATAGCTGCAGTTGTAAGGACCCTTGTTGTCTCCTGGAAGGAAGCAGCACTGACAAAGGAGTCAATTGAAAGAGAAGCATGGGTAATACCGAGCAGACACGGACGTGCAACTGCCGCCTGACCACCTTCTGCCATGACTCTGTTGTTCTCTTCGTGGAAGCGGAACTTATCAACCTTCTGGCCCTGAATGAAGCGGGTATCTCCTACTCTGGTAATTTCTACCTTTCTGAGCATCTGTCTTACGACTATTCCAAGGTGCTTGTCATTTATATCTACACCCTGCAGTCTGTAGACTTCCTGAACTTCATTAAGCAGGAACTCCTGAAGTTTGTTTTCACCGCTGATAGCGAGAATGTCATGTGGATTGATGTTTCCATCGCAGAGTCTCTCTCCAGCTTCAACATGGTCTCCGTCTCTGACAAGAATGTGCTTGCCGAGAAGAATCATGTGCTTGTGGACTCTGCCGAAGTCATCAATGACATCTATCTCTCTCTTACCCTTTGTAATCTTACCAAACTCAACCTCACCGGAAGCAGCAGCAAGAACAGCCATATTCTTAGGCTTACGAGCCTCGAAGAGCTCTCCGACACGTGGAAGACCACCGGTAATATCCTTAGTCTTGGCACCTGCTGTGAGCAGCTTGGCAATTACATGGCCTTTCTTAACCATCTCGCCGTCCTGGACGAGGATGTATGATGAACCTGGGAGCAGGTATGTTATCTCCTTGCCCTTGTCGTCCTTACATACAGTTCCGTCTTCTCCAATGATCTGGAGGGCTGGCTCAGCTGATTCAATGACATGGTCAGTAACTCTGAAACCAATTGTACCGGTCTCTTCGTTGACTTCCTTGATAAGGGTTGTTCCGAGAACAAGGTCCTGGAAGGTAATGATACCGTCACTTTCACTGATAATCGGCTCACTGAACGGATCAAACTCAATTATTGGTGTGCTTGCAGGAACAAGTGTGCCCGGCTCAACAAGAAGTTCGGAACCGGCTCTGACTGTAAGCTTTTCAACTGGACCGAGGGTCTCTCCGTTTTCATCAATAAAGCTTCTGTAGAAGAGGTTGCCCTTTCTTGTAAAGATCCTGGCCTCTGGAAGACCAGTCTGGTCATCTGCTTCACGGGTAACAATATTTCCCTCAACAGACTCAACCTTGATACCGTGCTTGAAGATAATCTTGTTTGCCTCAGCACTTGTTGAAGCTGTACCACCGACGTGGAAGGTTCTCATGGTAAGCTGGGTACCCGGCTGACCGATTGACTGAGCAGCAATAATACCAACAGCTTCTCCAACTGCAACTGGGCGGTTGGTTGCAAGGTTCCTGCCGTAACACTTGCGGCATACACCATGCTTGGCCTCACATGTGAGAACGTATCTTACCAGAACCTTCTCAACTCCTGCAGCCTCAATAGCCTTAGCCTCGTCATCTGTAATCTCATGATCAATTGGAACAATAACCTCTCCGGTCTTCGGATCAAGTACGTTTTCAAGGGTATAGTGACCAGTAATTCTCTCGGAAAGAGAAGCAACTATATCATCTCCGTCCTTGATTGCTGTTCTCTCAATACCGTTGATTGTTCCACAGTCTTCTTCGTTTACAACAACATCCTGGGAAATATCTACAAGTCTTCTTGTCAAATAACCAGCTTCAGCTGTCTTGAGAGCAGTATCTGAAAGACCTTTTCTGGCTCCGTTTGTGGAGATGAAGAATTCAATGATTGAAAGTCCTTCCTTGAAGTTTGACTTGATCGGGAATTCAATGATATCTCCGTTCGGCTTAGCCATAAGACCACGCATACCACCGAGCTGTCTGATCTGAGTCTTGGATCCTCTAGCTCCGGAGTCTGCCATGAGGAACAGCGGGTTAAAGCCGTTCTGGCTCTTCTTCATGTCTTCCATGAGTCTATCAGCCAGATCTTCGTTGGCCTGTGACCATGTACTGATCAAGGTGTTATAGCGCTCTTCCTGAGAAATCTGACCGTGATGGTACTGATCCAGAACTTCAGCCTGCTTTCTGTTTGCAGCTTCAATTATCTCTTTCTTTGTCTCCGGAATAATCATGTCGGAAAGACCGATTGTCGCTCCGAAAACTGTTGCGTACTTATAACCAACGTCCTTGATTGCATCTGCAAGCTTACATACAACAGAGTTGCTATCGTTCTTAAGAGCCTGCTCAATGAGCTTCTTCAGGCCCTTATCACCAAAGCACTTGTTCATGTCCTTCTCAAAGCTGATTCCGTTTACCTTTGGAAGTGCATCTGCAAAAAGAAGTCTTCCTGCT
The DNA here is from genome assembly GCA_905236385.1 of uncultured Spirochaetia bacterium. Taxonomy (GTDB): domain Bacteria; phylum Spirochaetota; class Spirochaetia; order Sphaerochaetales; family Sphaerochaetaceae; genus UBA1265. The sequence continues at coordinate 17,545 of CAJOOY010000042.1, read as the reverse complement.
GTTGTGTAATCCTCCGGGTCTCTTGGGAAGGTGTATCTCTTACCACTTGGAAGGGTGTAACCGATCTTTGCATTGTAAGAGAGAACATTGTTCTCAATAGCCATCTGGATTTCATCAATATTGTCGTAGTATCTGCCTTCTCCCTTGTCCTTATCCTTGGCTCTTGTAAGGTAGTTAATACCAAGAACCATATCCTGTGAAGGATAGACAATCGGCTTACCGTTTGCCGGGTCAAGAAGGTTTGTAGCAGAGAGCATGAGGGTCCAGCACTCAAGCTGAGCAGCCTGAGTCAATGGTACGTGAACAGCCATCTGGTCACCATCAAAGTCAGCATTGAATGCTCTACATACAAGAGGATGGAGCTTAATAGCTTTTCCGTCTACGAGGACCGGCTCAAAGGCCTGAATACCGAGTCTGTGAAGAGTAGGAGCTCTGTTGAGCATGACCGGATGCTCTTTTACAACCTCATCAAGTACTGCCCAGACTTCCGGGCTTTCCTGCTCAACAATTGTCTTGGCCTTTTTAACGTTTGAAGCAACTCCGTTATGGACAAGCTTCTTCATAAGGAACGGCTTGTAAAGCTCGAGAGCCATCTTTGACGGAAGACCGCACTGGTGGATCCTGAGCTCTGGGCCTACAACAATAACTGAACGGCCGGAGTAGTCAACACGCTTACCAAGAAGGTTCTGTCTGAATCTTCCCTGCTTACCCTTGAGCATGTCTGAAAGAGACTTGAGAGGTCTGCTGTTTGCGCCCTTGACTGCACCGCGCTTGCGCTTGCTGTTGTCAAAGAGTGCGTCTACTGCTTCCTGAAGCATTCTCTTCTCGTTTCTGACAATAATATCAGGAGCGTGGAGGTTAATCAGGCGCTGCAGACGGTTGTTTCTGTTAATAACTCTTCTGTAGAGGTCGTTGAGGTCACTGGTTGCAAACCTGCCGCCGTCAAGCTGAACCATAGGTCTGAGATCCGGTGGAATAACAGGAATAACTGTAAGAATCATCCACTCAGGGCGGTTCTCACTTGCAAGGAAGTTGTCAACAACTTCAATTCTCTTGAGAAGCTTCTTATCAGCCTTATCTCCCTTCTCTCTCATCTTTCTTCTGAGATCTTCGGAGATGGCCTGAAGATCCAGTCCTGCAAGAAGGGTTCTGATAGCCTCAGCACCCATTCCAGCTGTGAATGTATCTCCAATCTTCTCTCTGAGCCTGATATACTCTTCCTCTGTGAGAAGCTGCATCTGCTTAAGTTCAATAGTCTTATCCGGACCTATCTCAATCAGCTTGCCCCTGTTCTCCTCACCGGGGTTGATCACTATATACTTCTCGTAGTAGAGGACGCTCTGGAGTGCGTTTCTTCCAAGGTCGAGAAGGTATCCAATGCGTGAAGGGACACTTCTGTAGTACCAGATATGAGATACCGGAGAAGCAAGGTTGATATGACCCATTCTCTCTCTACGCACTTTAACGTTGGTTACTTCAACACCACAGCGGTCACAGATAACACCCTTGTAACGGATGCTCTTGAACTTTCCGCAGTAGCATTCCCACTCTTTTGTGGTACCGAAAATCTTCTCACAGAACAGACCTTCTCTTTCCGGTCTGAGGGTTCTGTAGTTGATTGTTTCCGGCTTTTTGACTTCACCGTAGGACCAGGCTCTGATCTGCTCCGGAGATGCCAGTTTTATCATTACACTATCGAAATCCTGAATTTCTTTCATTTCCTAGCTCCTCCTGTCAGTTCTGACCCTTTTTCCTGATAATCTCGTCGTCTCTCTCTGTGAGAGCAACCTGTTTACCCTTTGAATCATAGATACTCATATCCAGTGCAAGTCCTCTGATTTCCTGCATGAGAACGTTGAAGGCCTCAGGCATACCAGCATTGATAGATGGCTCACCCTTGACAATGCTTTCGTAAATCTTGACTCTTCCGTTCATGTCATCACTCTTGATTGTCAACAGTTCCTGCAGTGTGTTTGCAGCACCGTAAGCCTCGAGAGCCCAGACTTCCATTTCTCCAAGTCTCTGTCCGCCGAACTGTGCCTTACCGCCAAGAGGCTGCTGGGTAACCAGTGAGTAAGGACCTGTACTTCTTGCATGCATCTTGTCATCAACAAGATGGTGCAGCTTCAGATAGTAAATGTATCCGCAGAAAACAGGATTGACAAACGGAACACCTGTTCTTCCATCGTAAAGAGTAACCTTTGCGTTTGCCGGAAGACCTGCTTCAACACATTTCTTTTCAATCTGATCCATTTCAGCACTCTGGAAGACCGGAGTTGAGTACCACTCATCAAGTTTGACAGCGGCCCAACCGAGCTGGGTTTCCATAAGCTGACCAATATTCATTCGTGAAGGAACGCCGAGTGGGTTAAGACAGACATCCAGCGGTGTACCGTCTTCCATGAACGGCATATCTTCAATAGGAAGAATTCTTGAAACAACACCCTTGTTTCCGTGACGACCAGCCATCTTATCGCCCTGGCGAAGCTTTCTCTTTGTGGCAATCAGGACCTTAATGGTCTCTTCAACGCCTGTCTGAAGCTCGTCGTTATCAGCTTTCTTCATTCTCTGGACGTCAATGACTATTCCCTCTGTTCCGTGTGGGACCTTAAGGGAAGTATCTCTCACTTCCTTGGCCTTTTCGCCGAAGATTGAGTTGAGAAGCTTGAACTCAGGAGTTGTGTCGCTCTCACTCTTCGGAGTCACCTTGCCGACAAGGATGTGTCCCGGGTGTACCATGGTACCGATATTTACAATACCTTCCTCATCAAGGTGCTTTGTCATGTTCTCACCTATATTCGGAATATCCTTTGTAAGGCGCTCAGGTCCGAGCTTTGTTTCACGGATATCAATTGAGAATTCCTTGATATGGATAGATGTGTAGATATCTTCCTTGACAACCTTCTCGGAGATAAGAACAGCATCTTCGTAGTTGTAACCATTCCATGGGACAAAACCGACAAGAATGTTTCTACCAAGAGCAAGCTCTCCACGGTCCGTTGCCGGTCCGTCAGCAATCACGTCCCCAGATCCTACCTTCTGGCCGTACTTGACAATAGGTGTCTGAGTAAAACAAGTGTCGTTGTTTGTTCTCTGGTACTTCTGGACCTTGTATCTGTCTGTCTTAGCAATTACAACAGCGTTTGGAGAGACAGAGAGGATGTATCCGGTAGCAAGAGCTTTTATCTCCTTCTTCTCCGGAGCTCTGAGTCTGTCAGCCTTCTCCTTTATGTCTGTAGCAATCAGATCCTTCTCAGAAATAAGCTTTCCTGGTGTTACACAGACTGTTCTCTCGTAGTCACTTGTCTTTGAAGGAAGCTCCTGAGTAACAATCTCTGAATCCGGAACTATATCTATAAGAGAATTTGATACATGGACAACCACACCGTCTACACCGGCTTTGATTGTGCTAGGACCCTTTGCAACAACAGTTGATTTCTCAACTCTATCTCCAAAGGCAACAGTCGGAGTGTAGCCATCTATCTCAAGAACAGTATGAGTCTCAGGTGCAACAACAATATCCACTGCAGAAACATAGACAACAACACCTGCGTTCTTGGACTTGATAAGAACACCTGAGTCATAGGCCGTCTTCTGCTCCATACCTGTTCCAACTCTCGGAGTCTCCGGGAATACAAGAGGAACGGCCTGGCGCTGCATGTTTGAACCCATGAGGGCGCGGTTTGCGTCGTCATGCTCAAGGAACGGAATAAGAGAAGCAGCAACAGAAACTACCTGTTTCGGAGAAACATCCATGTATTTGATTTCCGGGTCTCCGGCACGGCGGGTTGTGTAGTCTCCCTTGTTTCTTACAGGAATATCATCCTCAGCAAAGGTGCCATCCTTGTTCAGTTTGGCGTTTGCCTGAGCAATAAAGAACTTCTCTTCATCGTTAGCATCCAGGTATCTGACTTCCTTAGTTACAATTCCGTCTTTGACCTTTCTGTATGGGCTTACGAGGAAACCGTACTTGTTAATAAGAGTATAGTTTGCAAGAGAAACAATAAGACCGATGTTCGGACCTTCAGGAGTCTCAATCGGACACATTCTTCCGTAGTGAGTGTAGTGAACGTCTCTGACCTCAAAGCCTGCACGGTCACGGTTAAGACCACCGTTACCGAGAGCTGTAAGTCTTCTCTTGTGTGTCAGCTCTGCCAGAGGGTTAATCTGGTCCATGAACTGAGAGAACTGAGAAGAAGCAAAGAAGTCCTTAATAGCTGCAACAATCGGCTTGTTGGAGATAAGGTCCTGCGGTCTCTGTGAAAGCTTCTGGTCTTCCTGAGTTGTGTTCATTCTCTCTCTGGCTGTTCTCTCCATGCGGGAGAAAGCTGCCTTGAGCTGCTGCTGGAGAAGCTCTCCAACGCATCTGACACGACGGTTTCCAAGATGGTCAATATCGTCCGTGTTCTCTTCATGAATGTAAACCTTAATAAGGTAATTCATGGTGTTCACAATATCCTGCGGAGTGAGAGTGGTCTGATTCTCATCAAATGTCTCATCCTCATCTCCACTCTGGAACTTCTTGTGAAGCTTGTATCTTCCAACGGCACCAAGATCATACCTGCGCTGTGAGAAGAACATATCATTCAGTTCTCTTTCACCGCGTTCAACAGTAATAATCTCGCCTGGCATAAGGACAGCGTAGATGCTTGTAAGAACATCTTCCTTAGTTGGCTCGTCACTGATCTCAGGACGGGTGTACTTTGCTTCTTCCATTGCAAAGCAGTTGAGAATCATGTCTGAGTGCAGAGAGTTCTCAGCATCCATATCCACTATCTCAATCTCCTTGATGCCTCTCTCAATAAGACGCTCAACATCTGCAAGAAGAAGCTTGCTTCCTGCCTGGAATTCTTTAATCTTTTCGGTCTTTCCGCCTTCTTCAACATCTACAAAGATATCTTTTGCAGGGTACTGACCTTCAAGAATCTCTTTTGTCTCGTTGTTGTCTTTAACTTCAACTGTTTTTGTCTTGTAGAATGCGGCAATTATCTTTTCACGTGTGTTATAGCCGATAGCTCTGAGGAAGAGAGTTCCGAGAATCCTCTTCTTTCTGTCAATCTTGGCAGCTATAACATGCTTTTTTTCATCAATTTCAAACTCAAGCCAGGATCCTCTGTACGGAATGATTCTTGATGAATATACAGACTTATCCTTCTCGCTTGAACCGGTACTCTTCTCGTATGAGAAAATAACACCTGGAGATCTATGAATCTGGCTGACAACAACTCTTTCGGCACCGTTGATGATGAAGGTACCGCGTTCTGTCATAAGAGGAATATCTCCGAGGAAGATTTCTTTTTCTCTCAGTTCGTCATTTGCTGACAGGGCGAGGCTTATGACGGCCTTGAGAGGGACACTGTATGTGCGTCCTTTCTTTTTGCAATCGACTTCATTGTATTTTATGTTGTCAAAATCCAAAGAGTATGACTCGTAAGAGAGAGTCATTTCACCGTTAGGTCCCTCAATTGGGAAAATAGTCCTGAAGACTTCTTCAAGACCTTGGTTAGGATCAAGCGGCTCACCCTTGAGGAGTTTTTCACTCTGAAGGAATGATTCGTATGAGTTCTTCTGGATTCCGATCAGGTCTGGCAACTCACATACTTCTTCAAAGTCAGTTCCCAGATAAATCCTGTTTATAGGTTTGCTTTCAGCAACCATGTTTGCCCCCATCAGATTAAGGTAAAATAGCGACAAATCCCCCTGAGCCCAGAAACAGGCCAGGAGGATTGATCAGTTTACACGATTATTTAACTTCGACTACGCAGCCTTCTGCTTCAAGCTTGGACTTGATATCAGCAGCATCAGCCTTGGAAACACCTTCCTTGACCTTTCCGCCAGCTTCAACAAGTTCCTTAGCTTCCTTAAGACCGAGCTCAGGAACACATGCCCTGACAGCCTTAATGGCAGCAATCTTCTTTGCAGGATCAAAGCTCTTGAGGATAACATCAAACTCTGTCTTCTCTTCTACTTCTTCAGCAGGAGCAGCACCGGCGGCAGGACCGGCAACAACTGCAGCAGCAGCTGTAACGCCGAACTTTTCTTCCATAGCCTTGATGAGGTCTGCAACTTCCATTACAGACATGTTAGCGATAGTCTCGAGAATATCGTCTTTTGTTACTGTAGCCATATTATCTTCTCCTTAAAAATAATTTTTTTAAAACGTTTATAGCAGGTTACTTGAAGACTAAAAACGTCAGTTCTGTGATTCCAGCTTCTCTTTGTAGGCGAGCAATGTAGCAGCGAGTTTCTGAACCGGTGCCTTCATGGTTGCCATGAGCATGCTGATAAGATCCAGACGGCCAGGGAGCTTACTGAAAGCAATAACACCCTCACTGTCGAGGAAATTTCCATCCAGAAGTCCGCCACGAATCTGCAGCTTGTCTCCAGAAGCCTTTGCAGCATCTGCAACAATCTTTGCCACTTCATTGTGTGCGTCCTTTCCCATGATAACAGCTGTAGGTCCAACAAGCTGTTCATCCAGACCGTCATGTCCGAGCTCCTTAAATGCAATCTTTGCATAGCGGTTCTTGACAACACGGCAGGCAGCTTCCTTGGTTCTGAGCTGCTTTCTGAGGTCTGAAATCTGAGCGACTGTGAGACCTCTGTAGTCAGTGAAGATAAATCCTGAATACTGACCGAACTCTTCTTTAAGCTGCTTTACAGCATCTTCTTTTGTTGCGTTCACTCTTGTCTGATAATCCATACTTCACCTCGTACTTAAACAATTGCTTTTGCATCAAGCAGAACACCAGGACCCATTGTTGAAGAAAGAGCTATTGACTGAACAAAATCACCCTTAGCATCTGCAGGCTTTTTCCTGACAATTTCCTTGATTGCAACACTTGCGTTCTCGGCAACCTTAGCCGGTTCCATAGAAACCTTACCGACAGCCATGTGTACAACACCAGTCTTATCACTGCGGAACTCAGTTCTTCCCTGCTTAAGCTCAGCAAGGGCGCCCTTAATATCCATAGTAACAGTGTGTGTCTTCGGGTTAGGCATGAGGCCTCTTCTACCGAGAATAGGACCGAGACGTCCTACGTCCTTCATCATGTCCGGTGTGGCGACGGCTACATCAAAGTCCATCCATCCGCCTCTTACCTTTTCAATGAGATCATTGTCTCCAACGTATGTTGCGCCGGCATCCAAAGCTTCCTGAGCCTTGTCACCCTTTGCAAATACGAGAATTCTCTTCTCTGCACTGAACTGGTTAGGCAGAACTACTGTGTCTCTGACGCTCTGGCTCTTCTTAAGTGTAAGATGAATGTGGAGCTCGACTGTCTCATCGAACTTAGCAAAGGCAACTTCCTTTACCAATGAAGCTGCATCTTCGAGGCTGTAGAGCTTTGATTTGTCAACTTTTGCTGCTGCTTCAAGATACTTCTTTCCGTGCTTCATTTTTCCACCTCCACGCCCATTGATCTGGCTGTACCAGCAATAATGCGCTTTGCAGCGTCAAGATCGTTAGCATTCAGATCCTGCATCTTGGTCTTTGCAATCTCTTCAAGCTGAGCCTGTGAGAGAGTTCCAACCTTCTCCTTATTTGGGACACCACTTGCTTTCTCAAGATGAAGAGCCTTCTTGATGAGAACTGCTGCAGGAGGAGTCTTTAAAATAAATGAGAATGTCTTGTCAGCATAAACTGTGATGACAACCGGGATTACAAGTCCAGCCTCATATGACTTTGTGCGGTCATTGAACTGCTGAACAAACTGTGGGGCACTTACACCATGAGGTCCGAGAGCCGGGCCAATAGGAGGTGCCGGCGTAGCTTTCTGTGCCGGACACTGCAACTTGATAATTGCAGCCACCTTTTTCTTTGCCATTTTTTTCTCCTTACGTGTCAAGCCTTGCCTGGGTTGGCGGTAAATTTCAGACCTGCACGCTGGTAATAACGCCTGTCATACGATCAGGCTCCCACCTTTCCGCTGAAACCAACGGAGAGGAGTAGTTACATGTCAATGAGCATATGTAAAACTTCTGCGCTGAATGCTCACTCACGCAGAAGTGCTCTTTGTCAGAGCTTCTCAACCTGAGAAAATTCAATTTCAACCGGAGTTGGTCTGCCGAAAATCTCAACAGATACTCTGATTCTTCCTCTCTCTGTATTTATCTCTTCAATAGAACCGGTAAAACCTGAGAACGGACCGTCAGTAATCCTGACCACTTCTCCAAGTTCAAAGTTCTGCTTAGGTCTGAAGACCTTCTCTGCCTTGATTTCTCCGGTCTTCTGAAGAATATTGTCCATTTCCTCTTTTGAAAGAGGGATAGGACGGGAGGACCTTGTCGGAGTTAAGAAACCTGTCACTCCCTGAATAGCCTTAATCTGGTCACAGTACTTCTTCCACTGATCTCCCTCAGGAAGATCCAGCTCAACGAGAATATAACCCGGAAGAACCTTGTGCTTGGATTCCTTTCTTACTCCGTCCTTAGTCTCAATAACGGTTTCAAACGGAACCTTTACATCAAGACATACAGAAGCAAAGTCAGAATCAGTATCAATGATTCTGCGCACAAGCCTCTCGATCTTCTGCTCGTAACCGGAATAAGTGTGTACTGCGTACCAGCCTTTTGCCATGACAACCTGCCTGCTTAGAAAACAAGATAGACGCCCTTAAGGAGGACATAGTCTACCAGACCGAGGATAACGGCAAAGACTATAGTTGTTACAAGAACAATCTTTGTGTATGAAACAATGGTAAGCTTGTTTGGCCAAGCAACCTTCTTCATCTCAAGAACACACTCTTTAAGGTATTTAATAAGCTTCTTCATATATAAACTCCTGCATAGATCCAGTTCAGGCCAGGAGGGATTCGAACCCCCAACACCCGGTTTTGGAGACCAGTGCTCTAACCGTTGGAGCTACTGGCCTGAATTTATCTATATTCTGCGGAAATAAGGTCTTATTTGACCTTTGTCTCCTTATGCAGAGTATGCTTTCTATCAAACGGACAATACTTCATAAGCTCAAGCTTATTAGGATTGTTACGGCGGTTCTTTTCTGTTGTGTAGTTCTTTCTCTTGCACTCTTCACACTGAAGAGCAATCTTTTCAACAGGACTCTTTTTCTTATCTGCCATCTTACTATCTCCTACGCGCTTAAAGCCCCCGGGCGGATTTGAACCGCCGACCTCAGCCTTACCATGGCTGCGCTCTACCAACTGAGCTACAAGGGCATAGTGGTAGCGCAGAAATGCGCAAATTTGAACATAACAAAAAGGTGAATATCTGTCAACGCCCCCTACACTAAAAAGGCAAAAAATGATAAAAAGACATATTCAATTATTTTCTGGCCGCATATCTATATTTATATAATCATTTTACTGCGGCATGAAACGGAGAACAAATGCCTGACAAAAAGACAACAGAAAACACACTAACAAACTCAGTAAGAGCTTCACGCACCGCCGAGGCTATAGCCCAGGACTTTGCAGAGCACCTGAAGTATGATGCAGATGCGGATATTTTCCACACCACGCAGGAAGGTCGTTATGAGGCTCTGGCAAACACTATAAGAGACAGAATTGTTCACCAGTGGAACAAGAGCAGAAAAACACAGAGGGAACATAACGCCAAGCACGTCTACTACCTCTCTCTTGAGTTCCTCATGGGCAGAGCCATGACGAACAATATCAACAACCTGGGTATTATGGACCAGGTAACCAAGGCTCTCAAATCTCTTGGTTACACATACGAAGAACTTTCAGACGTGGAACCGGATGCAGGCCTTGGAAACGGAGGTCTTGGCCGTTTAGCCGCTTGCTTCTTGGATTCAATGGCCACCCTTGAAATACCTTCCTACGGCTATGGAATCAGATACAACTACGGTATCTTCAAACAGCTCATCTCCAACGGCTACCAGTTTGAACAGCCGGATAACTGGCTCAGATACGGAAACCCATGGGAAATTCCCCGGTCCGATGTGGCTTATACTGTCCACTTCGGCGGAAAAGTCCAGCACTTCAGAGATAACGGAAAGGATATGTACAAGTGGGTAGATACCGACAAAATCATAGGTATGGCCTACGATATGCCGATTATTGGCTACGGTGGAAACACAGTCAACACCCTCAGGCTTTGGAGCGCAAAGGCTGTTGAAGACTTCAGCTTCCAGGACTTCAACCAGGGAGACTACACACAGGCTGTCAGAGATAAGGTTTCCGCTGAGAATATTTCTCAGGTTCTCTATCCAAATGACACCCAGTATCTTGGAAAGGTCCTGCGCCTAAAGCAGCAGTACTTCTTTGTTGCCTGCTCGCTTGCGGACATAGTCACCCGCTTCAAGAGAAAGTTCACAGACTGGAAGGAGTTCCCGAACCAGGCTGCCATCCAGCTTAACGACACTCACCCATCCATTGCGGTTGCAGAGCTTATGAGAATTCTCATAGATGAAGAAGGCCTTGAGTGGGAAGAAGCTTGGGGGATTACAAAAGCAACCCTTGGCTACACCAACCACACACTCATGCCGGAAGCTCTTGAGAAGTGGCCTGTTCCTATGTTTGAAGAACTTCTGCCAAGACACCTGCAGATTATCTATGAAATCAACAACCGCTTCCTCAAGTTTGCAGTCTCTTTCTTCCCTACAGCAGATGCAGAGAATCTGAACGCAATCAGAAAAATCAGTATTATTGAGGAAAGCTCTCCTAAGAACATACGCATGGCCAACCTTGCTATTGTCGGAAGCCACGCCATCAACGGTGTTGCAGCTCTTCACACTGAACTGCTTAAGAACTACATGTTCCCTGAGTTCAGAACCATCTACCCGGAGAAGTTCCAGAACAAGACAAACGGAATTACACCGCGCCGCTGGCTTCTCAGTGCAAACCCACTTCTTAGCTCCCTGATTACTGAAGCCATTGGAGACAAGTGGATTACAGATGCCTCTGAGCTTTCAAAACTGAAGAAGTTTGCAACCGACCCTGCCTTTGCTGAGAAGTTTGCTCAGGTAAAGTATGAGAACAAGAAGAGCGCAGCTCACTTCCTGCAGAAGGACTGCACCATTATCGTAAGCCCAGATTCAATCTTTGATGTTCAGGTCAAGAGAATTCATGAGTACAAGAGACAGCTGTTGAACGCTTTCAATATTGTCCTTCTGTACCAGAAGCTGAAAAATGATGCATCCTTTGCCTCTTCCTTCCGGCCTATTACCTTCCTCTTCGGTGGAAAGAGTGCCCCGGGGTACGTGAACGCAAAGCTTTCCATCAAGCTGATCAACAGCATTGCAGGGGTCATTAACAATGACCCTGCCGTAAACAAGCTGCTGCAGGTGCACTTCATGCCCAACTACAGAGTTACCATGGCAGAGAGCATTATCCCGGCCACAAATATCTCAGAGCAGATATCAACAGCGGGCCTTGAGGCTTCAGGAACGGGCAACATGAAGTTCATGCTCAACGGCGCCCTCACCCTGGGAACCCTTGACGGGGCAAACGTTGAGATTCAGGAAGAGGTCGGGCCTGAGAACTGCTACATATTCGGGCACACGGAAGACCAGATAGCCTCACTCAAGGGCCACTACAACCCGTGGGATTACATTAATAAGGATGATGAGATCCGTTCTGCCGTCAACCTTCTCAGGAATGATTTCTTCAACATCAACGAGCCAAGTGCATTTGACGCCCTGCTCCATGAGATTTTTGACTGCGGAGACAGGTTCTTCATCTTTGCAGATTTGAGAATGTACGCTGACAGGCACCAGGAAATCCTTGATCTGTACAACAACAACTTCAAGGAGTTCAACAAGAAGGCTATTCTTAACGTAGCCAGTGCAGGAAAGTTCAGCTCAGACAGAACAATCAAAGAGTACGCTGAGCAGATCTGGAACGCCAAGCCCTGCCATGTGGCTCTGAACACTTCAGCCCACAGTGCCCTAGCTGACGCAGCAAGACACTAATTATTTCTGTTTTATCAAAGGCCGTTGCAGAAAACCTGTAGCGGCCTTATTCTTTATACCCATGAATGCATTTTTTGACATAACAAATATAACTATAGAAACTGAGCGCCTCATCCTAAGGCCGTGGACAGTAGAAGACCTGAAAGACTTCTTTGAATACGCCTCTGTCCCGGATGTGGGTGAGAGAGCCGGCTGGCACCACCATGAAAATATGGATAAATCCAAAGAGATTCTTAATCACTTCATTGAAGAGAAGAAAACCTTTGCTCTAGAGCTCAAAGAGACTAAGAAGGTAATTGGCTCTCTTGGAGTAGAACTGTACAGCCTTGAAGACAAGCTTACAGAGTTTGAAAACCTTAAGGGTAGAGAGATAGGCTACGTTTTAAGTAGAGACTACTGGGGACAGGGCCTTATGCCAGAGGCGGTAAAAGCAGTGATTGACTACCTATTCAATACCCTGGACTATGACTTTCTTATCTGTGGCTACTACGACAAGAACTCCCAGAGTAAGAGAGTCCAGGAAAAGTGTGGCTTTGTGCCCTACAGAAAACTGGTCTTTGATACAAGGATGGGGACAAAAGAAAGCGGTATTTTGAACCTGCTTCTGAATCCGGAGAAAAAAATAGAACTTGTTTTCTCTCATCCAGAGACCTTGATTTTCAAAGCCCAAGAGAAGAAATAAGAATAGTCAGTAGTGGCGCAAAGATAAGAGACGGTAGGTAGTTTGCGTTCTTAAACTCTTTAATCTTCAGCAGCCCAAGCCCTATCATGATAAGAAGTATGCCGCCTGCTGCAGAGAGCGCTGTAATTCCACTACTTCCGAGAGCCGGTTCCAGAACAGATCCGGCGAGGGTGAAAAAGCCCTGATAGACCAGAATAGTCAAAGAAGAGAAAGCAACTCCGATTCCGTAGATTGAAGAGAAGACTATGGCCATACAGCCGTCCATAACGCTCTTAATTAAGATAGTCTGCAGCTCTCCTGTAGTTCCTGCCTGAATTGAGCCGACAACACTCATGGAGCCTGAGCAGAAGAGAACAGAGGCTGTCATAAAACCTCCGGCAAACAGAGACTCTGTTGAACCGTTTCCTGAAAAGCGTTTTTCAAGTAAAGAGCCTAGGTGCAGTACGCCCTCTTCTATCTTTAACAGGTAGCCAGTAAAGCCACCGAAGAGAAGAGAGATAAGAAGAATGAGCATGTTCTCAGCTTCAAGAGCCATCTGAATTCCCATGACTACGGTAACTAGACCGCTGCATGAGAAAACTACTTTCTTAAAGTCATCATTGAGCTTCTTGCCTGCAAAAATCCCTATGATTGTCCCGACTATAACGGAGGCACAATTAATAAAAACGCCAATCATGGAATAAATTCTAATTAATTGTGCTATTATTAGTCAAAATGCAGACGGCAGATATAATCATGCTTTGTGCAGGAACTTCTTCCCGCATGGGCAAAACAAACAAAATGCTCCTCCCCTTCAAGGGCCTGACCCTGGCTTCCTACAGTTGTATGGAAGCTCTAAAGTACCTCTCTTCCCTGGAAGATGGCGGACACCTGATAGTTGTAACCGGCTACAGACACAGAGAGCTCCTTTCCTCCCTCAAGCCCTGCAGGTCCTTCATTGAGAAAACAGACAAGAAAGTAAGCATGACAATAGTAAGAAATGAGAACTACAGAGCCGGCCAATTCTCCTCAACCAAGAAAGGAGCCATGGAACTCAGAGACGGTGTTTCATTTTTCATAAGCCTTGCTGACATGCCTTTTGTCAAAGAAGAGAACTACTCTCTTTTAGGAGAGTTACCACCATCCTGTATGGCCATTAGACCTTTTTTTGAGAACACACCCGGCCACCCGGTGCTTCATGCTCCTCTGTTCAAAGAAAAGATACTCACTAGTTCCGACAACCTCTCTATAAGAGAGCTGTTAAAAACAGAAACGGTCTATGAAAAACACTTCACAGACCGCTCCTGGGTAGTAGATTTAGATACTGAAGAAGACCTTAGGTTGTCTCAAATCCTATAGAGTTTCCTGCCACAGTCAGCTTCACTCCACTTCCTTCATGCACCTTTCCACTGAGCATGGCTTGAGCCAGGGTGTTTTCAACCAAGTTCTGAACAGCTCTACGCACAGGACGGGCACCGAAGTCCGGGTTGTAACCAGCGTGGGCAATAAGAGAGAGAGCATCTTCTGTCCATGACAGTCCTATGCCCTTGTTTTCAAGGCGTTTTCTCAGCATCTCAAGCTGAAGAGTAGCTATCCTCTTTATCTGCTCTTCTCCAAGACGGTTGAAGACAATTATCTCATCTATTCTGTTTATGAACTCAGGCTTGAAGGCGCTTCTGACTACTTCAAGGACCTGCTTTCTTCCTTCTTCCGCATCTTCTGCTTCAAGAAGGTCCCTGCTTCCAAGGTTGCTGGTCATGATAATGACAGTATTTCTGAAATCCACAACTCTTCCCTGACTGTCGGTGAGGTGGCCATCATCAAGAATCTGCAAGAAGAGATCAAACACATCCGGATGAGCTTTCTCAATCTCATCAAAGAGAATTACTGAGTAAGGGCGCCTGCGGACTACTTCAGTAAGCTGACCGCCCTCATCATAGCCAACGTATCCCGGAGGAGCTCCAATAAGACGTGAGACTGAGAACTTTTCCATGTACTCAGACATGTCTATCCTTGTAAGAGCCTTTTCATCATCAAAGAGGAAGGAAGCCAGAACTTTGGCCAGCTCTGTCTTGCCAACACCGGTTGGGCCGGCAAACAGGAAGGACCCAAGTGGTCTTCTTTCATCTCCAATTCCGGTCTTGTTTCTCCTGATGGCGTTTGCAACTGCCTTGATTGCCTCATCCTGTCCAACAACCTTCTGAGAGAGAATCTTCTCAAGGTTCAGATACTTCTCAATCTCTGAACTCTGCATCTTGGAGATAGGAATACCTGTCCAGGAAGAAACAATAGCGGCTATATCCTGCTCATCTACCTCTTCTCTAAGGAGCCTCTCTTCATCCTGCACAGAAGCAGCAGCGGCAGAGGCTTCTTCAAGCTCTTTCTGAAGCTGTGGAATCAGGCCGTGCTTGATCTTGGCAGCCTTTTCCAGGTTTCCTTCTCTCTCGGCCAGCTCTTCTTCATTTTTAAGCTGTTCCAAGCGGCTCTTCTTCTCCCTCATGCCTTCAATTCCCTGTCTCTCACGCTCCCACCTTTTATGCATCTCGGAGCTCTTGTTCTCAAGAGAAGACAGTTCCTCGTTAAGTTTTTCAAGTCTCTCAATTGAAGACTTATCAGTCTCCTTCTTTAGAGCCTTCTGCTCAATCTTGAGCTGAAGAATCTTTCTTTCTATCTTATCCAGTTCAACAGGCTGGCTCTCTATCTCCATCTTTAGCTGGGAAGCTGCCTCATCTATGAGGTCTATGGCCTTATCCGGAAGGAATCTGTTTGTAATGTATCTGTTACTAAGCGTTGCTGCTGCAACTATGGCATCGTCCGTGATTCTTACTCCGTGGTGCACTTCATAGCGCTCCTTGAGGCCTCTGAGAATAGCTATGGTGTCTTCAACGGTTGGCTCAGTAGCGTACACAGGCTGGAATCTTCGTTCAAGAGCCTTATCCTTCTCTATATACTTTCTGTACTCATCAAGAGTTGTTGCACCGATTGCATGAAGCTCTCCTCGAGCCAGAGCTGGCTTGATCAGATTTGATGCATCTGTTGAGCCCTCCGCAGCTCCTGCACCAACTATGGTATGTAGCTCATCAATAAAGAGGATTATCTTACCTTCACTCTCTGCAACAGCACTGATTACAGTTTTAAGACGCTCTTCAAACTCACCTCTGTACATGGCGCCTGCCACAAGGGAGCCTACGTCCAGAGAAAGAAGCTTCTTGTCTTCCAAAGAATCAGGAACATCTCTACGGACTATTCTCTGAGCCAGGCCTTCAACTATGGCTGTTTTTCCTACTCCTGGTTCTCCAATCAGGACAGGGTTGTTCTTTGTCTTTCTGGAGAGAACCTGCATGACACGCCTTATCTCTTCATCCCTTCCAATCACCGGGTCGAGCTTGCCCTGGGCAGCTAGGGCTGTCAGGTCCTTACAATATTTTTCAAGGGCTTTCCCTTTGTCATTCTTATCTACCATTTCCATATAGTCACCTCTGAACCTTTTTGGTTCATACCTACGCAAAAATACAAACAAAAATAGCAAAAGACAAGAAAGCTCGTTATAATCAAGGTATGGACATTTTACTTTACATCTGTTTGTCATTATTAGTTGTTATTCTCGTTCTTCTGATTGTCCTTCTGTCCCGGCAGAAGAAAGAAAACCCGGAAATGGGTGAATTGGCCAGAGATGTGGCATTGATCGGTGAGAAGACCGATCAGAACACAAAGCAGAGCCAATTTCTGTACACAATGATTGACAAGAACCTAAAGGAGATGCGGGAGACCGTGAACGAAAAGCTGCAGCAGAGCTTGGAAAGCAGGCTCAGTACCAGCTTCAGGGCCGTAAGTGCGCAGCTTGAGAACGTGCACCGGCAACTTGGGGAGATGCAGAATCTTGCAAAGGGCATGGACAGTCTTGAAAGGGTTCTGACAAACGTAAAATCCAGAGGCGTGTGGGGAGAACTTCAGGCCGAGAAGATTCTGCAGGATATTCTTCTTCCGGAGCAGTATTTGAAAAATGTCCGCATAAAAAATTCCAGCGCAGAGGTTGTTGAGTTTGCCGTCAAGCTTCCTGAAGACGTTCTGCTTCCAATTGATTCAAAGTTTCCCATGGAGGACTATGAAAGGCTGTGTGACGCTCTTTCCTTCTCAGATGCTACGGCTGTTAAGACCTGCAGGAAGGCTTTGGAAGCCAGGATTCGCGCTGAAGCAAAAAGCATACAGAGTAAGTATATAGACGTGCCACGTACTACTGACTTTGCTATTCTCTTTCTTCCGGTTGAGTCTCTTTATGCTGAGGTTCTGACGGTAGCGGGACTGCAGGAGCAGATCCAGAGGGAGAACCATATACTGCTGGCCGGTCCCTCTACTCTGGCCAGCCTTCTGAACAGTCTTCAGATGGGCTTTAGGACCCTGGCCATAGAGAAAAAGAGTGCGGAAGTTTGGCAGGTGCTTGGGCAGGTTAAAACTCAGTTCTTCAAATTTGAAGAGGTTCTTAAAAAAGTTCAGGAGAAGCTTAACAGTGCAAGCTCGGAAGTTGAAAGAGCCTTTGTACGTGGGCGCGCCCTTGGAAAGAGTCTTAAAGATGTTGAGAGTTTTGAAGATCCTGAGAGCCTGAATCAGGACCTTGAAGAGGATATGTAGTCCACAAAGTCGGTCACTAAAGACCTTGAGAACTCTGCACTTTCAGGAAAGTATGCAAGCATGAAACCGTATGAAAGCATAAGAGCCATGATCTTCTCTGTGGTTTCTACGCTTTTACAGCTTCTTATGCTCCCGTCCTTGATTCCGCCTCTGACTAGACGGCTGATAAAAAGTCTGAGCTTGGCTGTTCTGTGGTGAACTATGTTTTCAATATTTGCATCTACGGCACTGAGCGAGCGAACAAAACGCACTATCTCAACGTGGTAGGTGTCTGCTGTCACTATAATATCTGCCGTTATTCTTCTTAGTCTCTCATAGCAGTTACCCTGGTTCCACTCTTCACTCAGATACTTTTGAAGCAT